>NZ_JAKEUW010000062.1:0-27579 GCF_022398115.1 Vibrio sp. Isolate22
TCGTGTCGTGATAGCTAAATCACTGAACCGACGCGGCCTCCCGCGCTTATTCTGTTTGCTTTGCGCCCACCCGCTTATTGCTTCTTCATCAATCCAAAAGGTCAGAGAACCACGGTTAATGAGTGATTGGTTGTATTGCTTCCAGTTGGTTGTTTTGTAACGAGGCTTAGGCATAGGACTACGAGAGAGAGTGGAGGTAGCTGCTCAGATCGTAGGTTCTGGATTTAGTTCCATTGAATTACGCAACAAAGCCCTAGTATAGGTGCGGTCACGGATTTTGATAATCCCCTTAAATAGAAAATGATTATTACTTATTTGTAATAATTGGCAGGGTTTGAAGGGGGAGTCAAAGGAAAGGTGTTGCTAAGAGAATCTATCGAGACTCTAAACAGTAACTAAGTAGAAGGGACATTTATTGGAAATAAATAGAGCATAAGCTTGCCGCCTATTTTCTCGTTGTAGGTTTGAACATGCTTTTTTCTCTCCCACCTCCTGTAATGCTATCACTCGCCATTGTGCTTGAAGTTGTCGCCACTTCTTTATTACCTAAAACACAGCAGTTTACTTCTCTACCTGCCACTGTCGCAGTATTGGCTGGCTACGGCTGTGCTTTCTACCTGTTGTCTCTCACAGTGCAAACCATGTCTTTGGGTGTGGCGTATGCGATTTGGTGTGGGGTAGGGATAGTGCTAGTCGCAGCACTGTCTTGGCTGGTCTACGGGCAAAAGCTCGACATCTACGCAGTCATCGGCATTGCTTTAATTCTGTCCGGTGTGGTGATCATCAACCTGTTTTCGAGTTCGGTGAGTCATTGATCTTTATTTGAGTCACACTTATTAATTTAACCTATTGATCTGTCTTTTTATTTTATAAATATGGATTGTATTATGTAATTATGAAGCACGGGTTTTAGTGGCATAGAAGTTATTTCTAACCTCTCTTAGTCTGTACACACATGATAGTAATCGGATAATCTAAGTTGTTCCATTGTAAATCAATTACCTAGGTTACAATGTGGAGAAGCTCAACTCGAACTCATTTCAATGCGCTACATGACTTTTGGACATTTGATGTATAAAACATTATTTTTTTTGTTAGGAGTATTCACTTCACTGCAAGTTTTTGCTGAAGGAGGTATAAGTTGGGTTAACGCAACAAATAAGTATTCTTGTACTAAGGAACTGGAGACCTGCTTCTTCGATGACTTTACTTCAGAGGATGACTCTAAGGTGGTCGACGGTATATTTGTATATTTGGACAATATAAATTACCTAAGTGGTTTCTACAGCAAAAAAAAGTTCTTAGAGAAGTTAGAAATTATCTCTAAAACAAATGAAAACTATGCTTTTTTAATCGAGGCCAGTATTTATTACCATGGGGAGGGCTTTGTTCGCAACCTTGATAAAGCAATCGAAATTGTCGAGTCTAGCCCTTTTTATAATGAAAATGATCCCGACCAGATGTCTATCCTTGGTCTGAGTTATTATTTTAAATTTACAGAAGTAAAAGATGCACCTTTAGATTGGTATTTAAAAGCTAAAAACTATCTGAAAAAGTCTTATCAGCTAGATGAAAACTATGTAACAAGAGAATTAGCATTTGCTCTAATTAAGTCTAGCAATTTACAAGATCTAGAGTTGGCAGGGGATATTTTCAGAAGATTTGCTGAGATTGGTGATGAAGATGATGTGTATAATTATGATGTATATCTTAAAGGCATGAAGCAGCTCCAAGAAAACTATTAATGATCTACATTATTGATATTGGATTCCGAGTTAGAGGGATCTTTTATGCCAATGCTAATTTCCGAGTGAGCTAATTCTCTATCGAAGCTATGTTCGAAAATAAGTCAACTCACACCCCAACACCGCCACAAACGCATCTAAATACTGCTCTATCGTCAGGTCCGTAGAAACCGGTGGTAGCTCTACGGTAATACACGGCAGGTTTCTTTCTTGGCACCAGGTGCCGAATGAGCCTGGGGTTTCGTAGTCGACGTCTTCGACGAGCGGTAGGTTGAACTGTTTGCCTAGCCAAGTGGCTAGTTCCGATTGGTTTGGGTCATCGACCATGGCGAGTGGTTCGTGGAAAGAGATGACAAATTTGGGCTTGCGCTGCTCAATTAGGTTAATGAGCGATTGTACTTCCGGTTCAAGCTGATCGGCTTGCCCAGTTTTTACTTTTACATCTCTGACTGGTGTGTGGGAACTCCAGCGATAAACGGTGCCGTCTTCTGTCCAGTTTTGAGTTGGGAAAGCGCGGTTCAAATCGACTTGGTTGGCGTTAGCACGGGTGCCTAACTGGTTGCCATCTGGGTTCATCGACAAGATCACATCGTGTCGCAAGTTGGCGGCTGGCAAGCTTCTTAGCGCACAAGACAAACCTGCGATAGATGCGGTTTCATCACCGTGTGTGCCTGCTATGATTAGACCTCGAGATTCGCTTTCTACTTGCGCGGGGAAATAGAGCAAGGGTGCGCCCAATACCGACTTTCCATATGGCAGCGGCTTTATTGAAAATGCAGCTCTTTCCGTTCTTGGAATTAAACTCACCTTTATCTCCTGATTGATCAAGTACTATCAAGTATTAACGATTACAAAAACTATTTAGATAAACGAAAGCATTAAAACTCGTCAACAGTCTCATTGTTAATTTTATTACTTGCTTCAAAGATAGGCTAGGAGAGCAAAAACATATGGATTTTAAGAAACACTCAACGGCGTTACTCATTTCATCTCTATTGACCCCTTTTATCTCAGTGACTGCCGTTGCTGACACATTGCCAGCGGGAACTTCTCTGGCGAAAGAACAACACTTGGTGCGCGCTAATGATGCAGAAGCGGCGACACTTGATCCGGCTAAGGCAGAAGGCTTGCCTGAAATGCACATTCTACGCGACCTATTTGAAGGTTTAGTGATTCAAGATCGTGATGGCAACATCACTCCAGGTGTTGCGGAATCTTGGGAAACTGAAGACAACCAGACGTTTGTATTCCACCTGCGTAAAGATGCTAAATGGTCGAATGGCGATCCGGTGACGGCCGATGATTTCGTGTACGCGATCAGACGTGCGGTCGACCCTAAAACAGCATCGCCAAATGTGTGGTATCTGAAGCTCACCCAAATCAACAATATTGCTGACGTGGCAGAAGGCAAGAAGCCTGTTGAAGAGTTGGGTATTTCCGCTGTCGACAAACACACCGTGATGTTCGAACTCGATAGCAAAGTACCTTATTTTGTAGCGATGACAGGCCACACCTCAATGATGCCAGTTCACAAGGCAACGCTAGAAAACAGCGACAAGCCGTGGAGCGATCCCAAGCAGTTTGTCGGTAATGGTGCGTTTGTGCTGGACGAGTGGGTGGTTAACGAGCGTATTGAACTGAAGAAGAACTCTAACTATTGGAATAGTTCAGATACCCACTTAACCGAAGTAACTTATATTCCGTTTGAGAATCAGAATGCCTCGATTAACCGTTATGCCGTGGGCGAGGTCGATATTACTTCGGACGTACCTACACATATGGCGCAGCAGCTTAAAAGCAAATACCAAGATGCGTTTACCACAGTGCCTCTGCTGTGTACTTACTACTACGCATTCAATACTACGCGACCACCTTTTGATGATGCGCGAGTACGTAAAGCCGTCTCTTATTCTATGATGCGCGACGTTATCACCAATGGTGTGACTCAGGTTGGCAACTTACCGGCTTATACCTTTGCACATGAGTACACTGCTGGTTTTGATGCGACACAACCTGAATACAGCACGTGGACTCAGAAAGAACGTGATCAAAAAGCAAAAGAGTTATTGAAAGAAGCGGGCTACGATGCGGCTAATCCACTAGATTTCAAGCTGCTCTACAACACCAGTGAGTCGAACAAGTCGATTGCTGTGGCGATCGCTTCCATGCTCAAGGGCAACCTAGGTGCGCAAGTTGAGCTAGAAAACCAAGAGTGGAAGTCTTACCTAGTATCGCGTCGCCAAGGTGATTTTGATGTGATGCGCGCCTCTTGGTGCGGTGACTACAATGAAGCATCAACCTTCTTGAGCCTGCTGCGTTCAGGTTCTTCGGGTAACTTTGCTCGCTACAGCAATGACAAGTACGACGCAGCAATGGACAGCGCACTAGCCGCAACCAGCGAGCAAGATCGCCAAGGTTTCTATGACCAAGCTGAACAGTTGCTAGCAGAAGACATGCCGATCGCGCCAATCTACTACTACATGCAGGCTCGTCTAGTACGACCAAGTGTCGGTGGTTTTGCGAAGAACAATGTAGAAGGGCGTATCTACTCTAAGGATCTCTACATCAAAGAGTAATTGATCTTCTGGCATACAAATAAAAGTCTGAAATAGAGAAAAGGGACGTTGATCATAAATATCTGATCAACGTCCCTTCGTCATTAATCTGTAACGGTAAGCGCAAAAAACTGAAACCTGGCTGAAGTATTTTTCACTTTTATTTCAATCAGGTGAAGCCATGTTACCCCCTCTACGTGCACTTGTTGCGTTTGAAGCTGTTGCCCGCCTCGGTTCTATTGGCGCTGCTGCGCGAGAGCTTTGTGTTACCCAAGCTGCGGTGAGTCAGCAGCTTAAAAGTTTAGAAACCTTTCTCGATACCACACTGTTTGAACGCAGCTCCAAAGGCGTGCAGCTGACATCGGCTGCCCAGCATTATCAACCGATTGTTGCGGGCTCATTGGCCCATCTGAAACTACAGACTCAAATCCTGTTCGGGGAAAAAGAAACCGATGTATTGAGCCTTCGTGTTAATCACACCTTTTGCCATAACTGGCTGCTACCTCGCCTACCATCTTTTTATCAAAAATACCCTTTTATCAGGCTCGATATTCAGCTGGTGGACTGGCCATCTACCAACCCTTGTCAGAATGTCGATATCGAACTGACCAACGGTAAGGTCGAAAGCGAAGACACTCATTGCGAGCGACTGTTTCAAGAGCATTGGCAGTTAGTGTGCAGCCCAGAATTTAAAAACCAATATCAAGGTTCGTTGGCTGAACATGACTTTTCTGCTCTGCCGACCGTGCAAGTAAAAGGCTACCGAGAGAACTGGCTGCAATGGCTGAGTCACAACCAATTCGAGATGACTTTACCGAAGGTGCTACTTGAAGTGAGTAACTCTCTGCACGCTTTAGAGGCGGTCAAACATGGTATTGGCGTGCTGTTAGTGCGTTCGCTTGCGGTGTCTGAGTTGTTGGAGAAAAACGAACTTGTTTTGGCAACAGAGTCCTCAATGCCTGCTGAATCAGCCCACTATTTGATTACTAAACACCGGCGCAGTGCCAAGGTGAATTTCTTTTGTGATTGGCTTTATCACCAGATGGAAGATGGCGAACTGGAAGAAAGATTTTCTAATGGGTAGCCATAAAAAAAATGAAGGGCGCTCTTACTAACCTGTCACACAAACCCCTTAATTTAACCGCATACAAATAAGGACGAGGTCACCATGAGTGCTTTCTCAGAACCAATGAAAAACCGCTTAAAGGTACTGCTATTTACTGCACCGTTGTTGGTGCCACTGTTTACTTTTTGGCTCGTACCATTTGGTTATTCGATTTACATCAGCTTCACCGATTGGGATTACATCTCGCCAGATTATTCGTTCATTGGCCTAGAAAACTACGAGTACATGGTTGAGGACTACGAGTTCATCCAAGCGATGCTCAATACGTTTTGGTTCTCTGTTGGTGTGGTGATTCCCACCATCATTCTTGGTCTTGTGTTTGCCATGCTGCTGCACAAAAACTTTAAGGGCAGCCAGTTTTATCGTGCGGTGATTTTCTCTCCTTGGATTACGCCAACGGTGGCTGTGTCGATTGTGTGGTCTTGGGTGTTCGAGACCAAATCGGGCTTGGCAAACCACTTACTGGAGTCGGCAGGTTTTAGCGCGATTCCATGGTTAGAGAACGGAAACACAGCCTTGGTTGCGGTGATTATCGTGACAGTTTGGCAGGCGATTGGTTGGACGATGCTGTTCTACATCAGTGCACTCAACAAGATTCCAGAATCACTTTATGAGGCGTCTTTGATTGATGGTTGCAGCAGCTTAACGCGCTTTTTGAAGATAACGCTACCACTGATTTCACCAACCACATTCTTCTTGGTAGTGGTCAACATTATCACAGCAATGCAGGCGTTCGATCAATTTCAGATCCTAACGCAAGGCGGGCCGGGCGGTGAAACTCGTACCTTGCTGTACTTGTTCTACCAACAAGCGTTCGAACGTTACGAAATGGGACCTGCGGCCGCGACATCGTTAGTGATATTCCTGATTACTGGGTTGCTGGCACTTATTAATACCTACATCGGCAAGCGCTGGGTGTACTACTAGTCGATTTTTAAAAGGACAGAACTATGAGCACGCAAGTATTGGATGCCAATCAAGTATTAAATCAGAGCACAGCGAAAACCAAAGTGAGAGCCCAAACCAAAGCGACCAAATCAGAGGTTACGTCAAAGAAAGCCTCAGTGGATCGTCGTTCGTTTATCGCACTGGCTAAGCACCTGTTCTTGGCAACCTGCGGAACCATCATGGTGTTTCCATTCTTATGGATGTTGTCTGGTTCGCTGAAAAGTAACGATGAGATCTTTGCTAACCCGCTGGACTTGATTCCAGAGCAGTTTCGCTGGGAAACCTTTGTCGAAACCTTTCACAGCGCGCCGTTTGGTTTGTACATCTTCAACAGCTTTAGTGTGGCTTTGTTCACTACCTTGTTGGTGATTGTGAATTCAGCGATGTTTGCATACGCGCTAACTCAGCTGAAATTTCGTTCGAAGACAGTGCTCTATTTCATCGTGATGGGTTGTTACATGCTGCCGGGCGCAGTGACTTACATTCCGTCTTACATCACCTTGGCAAAACTGGGTTTGTTGGATTCACACATGGGCTTGGTGGCGTCGAACGCGGCGTCTGTGTTCGGTGTGTTCTATCTACGCCAAGTGTTTATCAAGGTGCATCCGTCGCTGATTGAAGCGGCACGAATTGATGGTGCAGGTGAGCTCAAGATCTTATGGGCAATCATCTTACCGCAATGCCGAGCAGCAGTCGCAACACTGTTCCTCATCACTTTTATTACCAATTACAACAGCTACATGTGGCCAAGTCTGGTGATTACGACTCAGGATTTAAACCTGATCGCTACTGGTATTCGTCACTACTTTATTGCCGAAGGTAACTATGGGTTGAACTGGTCGCAAATCATGGCGGCGAGCACCATTGCAGTATTGCCTTTGTTAATTCTATTCGTCATTTGTCAAAAGACGATTCTTTCAGGTATCGCCGATAACGGCGTAAAAGAGTAAACGGAAATGAAACTAAAAACTCTCGCACTAGTGTGTGCTGGCGCAGCAAGCGCGTCTATGTTCTCTAGCAGTGTTCTTGCGGCAACCGAAGTTAACTTTTGGTATTCCGGTGGTACTAAGCCACAGCAAATGATGACTAAGCTCATCGAAGAGTTCAACGCGAGCCAAGATGAGTATGTGGTGAAGCCTGCATTGCAAGGTAACTACACGGAAACCTACCAGAAGCTGCAAGCTGGTTTAGCGTCGAAAACGGCACCTGAACTTGTGCTGCTAGATTCAGGTCGTGCGGAAGCGATGCACGGGCGTGGTTTGAGCCGTGACCTAACGCCGTTCATGGATGAAGAGTTCAACTTCTCTGATTTCATTGGCGCGTTCAAAGATCAAGTGACAGCAGACGACGGCACCATCATCGGTCTACCTGCTTACGGTACAACTCAAGTGTTTTACTACAACAAGCAGGTGTTGGCAGATAACGGCTTTACTGAGCAAGATCTAAACACATGGCAAGGCGTGGCTAAGGTCGCTGAGAAAGTCACACAGCGTGATGAGAAAGGTAACGTGACTTTCTACGGCTGGGAGCCGATGTGGGGTCAAGACAACATGATTGACGCGGCATTTTCTAACGGCGCGAAGATCATCAGTGATGACGGTAAGAAAGTGCTGATTGACTCTCCTGAGTGGGTTGAGGTGTGGGACAGCTTCCGTAAGTGGATCCACGATGATCAAATCATGCGTATTCACTACGGTGGTCAAGGTTGGGAATACTGGTACAAAACCATTGATGATGTGATGAAAGACAACGCACTAGGCTACACCGGTTCATCGGGTGACCAAGGTGACTTGGACTTCACTAAGCTTTCAGCAACCACGCAACCAGGTTGGGGCTCAAACCCTTCTGCACCACAAGCAGGTGCGCTGGTTTACGTCATGCCAAAAGGCACAGACGACGCAGCAGCGAAAGGTGCATTTGAGTTTGTTGAGTTCTACACCAACGCGAAAAACACCGCAGCATGGTCGATGTTTACGGGCTACATCCCAGTGCGCAACAGTGTTTCTGAAGTTCCAGAATACCAAGCATTCACTAAAGATAACCCACAAGCACTCATTCCATTGAAGCAAGCGAACACGGCGACCAAAGATTTCCTAGACCCTACCAACGGTAAGATCATGGATGCGCTGAAGGTGGCAGCGGATCAGATTCAGATCCAAAACGTGCCTGCTGATAAAGCGCTAAAACAAGCGGCTAAGAAAGCACAACGTGCACTAGACCGAGCGAATCGTTCTTAATCGGTAAAGTGGTTAAAACTATCTTTGCATGCATCAAGGCCCATCTATTCGGGTGGGCCTCTTTTTGACCCAGTCCTTCAATTAGGACGAATTTGGTGAAGACAATGACCCAATTTCAAGGTGAGCTGCCGTTTGGCAGAGTACGTATCCCCTTTGATGTGCCAGCAGGTTCTCAATGCGTAACGATTACTGGCACAACCGTAAAAAAAGGATTCTTGTACGCAGCGGCGTATGATGCCAACCAAGCATTTCGTGGCAAAGTGCTATTTGAAAAGGCGCACAAGTCACTCACTATCCAACTGGAAAACTCAGGCCTAGGCGCGATTGATGGCGAGATTCCATCGGGCGAGTGGTTCTTAGAGCTTTATAACCTTGAAGGTGAGTTTCGCACCGAGCGTGCGATGCAGTATCAAGTTGATGTGCTTTGCTCTGATGAGTTAGTTAATCATTCTAATGAGCTAGAACTGAACCCAACGGTCACAACTGATCACGATATCGAGTTTGATTACAGCCACATGCTGAGCTCTGATTCTCGCTGGTATCGTGGCGACTTGCACGCTCACACTCAGCTTTCTGATGGCCACAATACCTTGGCAGCGGCTAAAGACATAGTGGAATCACAAGGGCTCGATTTCTTCTTCTTCACTGAGCACAACATCTGTCAGCCGAAGCTACCTGTTTCAAAACAGTGTTTGTTCTTACCGGCGTTAGAAGTCACGACCGATCTCGGGCACTTTAATGTACATGGCCCAGTAAAGTCTTTGGACCTTAGAGACGTTGAACATAACAGCCAAGCAACCATGGAAGTGGGATTGGGTTTAGCGAAAAGTGGACACAGCTCCCTTGGCATTAATCACCCAATGATGAAGCCGTGGCACTGGCATTACGATCAAGTGGATCTCAGCCAAGTGTCTACGTTTGAAGTGTGTTGTGACCCAACTTGGTCTACTTCACCGAAAGCGACCGAAGAGGCGTTATTGGTTCTCAATGAAATGTGGAATTGTGGCCAGCGCATTACCGCGATTGGCGGCAGCGATTCACACCTTGAGCCGCATGAACGTAATCCTAAATCGGATGAGCCTTCTATCTACGGTGACCCATCAACTTTCGTGTACAGCCATGGTTTGAGTGGCGAAGGCATCTTGTCTGGTCTGCGTAACGGCCAAGTGTACTTAGAGCGCCGCTGCGGCTTGAAGTTTGATATCAACTTAGGTGATTTGCTACCGGGCAACGACTCTCAAGGTCAGCCACTAACATACCGAATGACCGTCTCTGATTCAGAAAACCCTTACTACGCGGAGTGCGTGGTCGATGGCGAGATTGTCGATCGAATCGCTTTGAGTGATGAGCTGCAAAGTATCCATATTGATGAGGGCTACCGTTGGTGCCGTGTCGATATTCGTCGCGGAGCGCTTTCTTCAGCGTTAATCCACAGCACTCAAACTGCATCTGACGAACGAGAGTTTGAAGGCTGCATCAACGCCGTATTCGACGGTAAACAATCAGAATTTAACCAACCCCTAGTGCGTACTTGGGGAGAACTAATGGAGCGAATGAGCCGTGATGAAGTTTAAGGCGATGTTATTTGATAAAGACGGCACATTGTTAGAGTTCCACAAGATGTGGCTCAACGTTTCTCGTGGTGCCTGTGAGCGTGTGAAATCTTACAGTGACCAGCACAAAGGTAATCAAACTGTCACACCTGCTGAGTTACTCTTGGCCATCGGTGTTGAAGGTGATGTGGTTGATAACTATGGACTACTAGCCTCAAACCCAGTGGAAGATACCGCAATAGCGTGGTTCAACATGCTGCAACCTAATGTCTCGCTCCCTGAGTTTACTAAGGTGACCAAAGCCGCTTTCAATGACGAAGTGGAAGAAAACCCAAGCTGGATTGAAGCACTACCAGGTGTGGCTGAAAAGCTGGGTGCGTTTAAACAGCAGGGCATGATTTTAGGCATTGCGACTGCAGACACCAAAGACTCAACGATCTACACATTAGAGCAATCGGGTTTGAGCGAGATGTTTGATTATGTTGGTTATTCCGATGGGGATATCGAACCTAAACCAGCGCCAGCACTACTTAATGCCTTCTGTGAGCAATGCGGTATTGAGCCACATGAAGTGATCATGTTTGGTGACACGGTTTCGGATATGGAATTTGGCCGCAATGCCGGCGCAAGCAATGTTGGTGTGTTAACTGGTACAGCACAACACTGCGAGTTAGAGCCAGTGGCGGATCTGGTTATCGCATCAGTCGCTCATTTTGAGCTCAACCAATTGCAAGAACGTGGCTAATGCGTTGCACGACAGATTGCAAAGATAGTATTTAACGAATTGATTTAAGGACAGGTTATGGCTGAAGTCACACTGAGAGGGGTAGAAAAAACCTACCCAAATGGTTTTAAGGCCGTGCACGGTGTCGATCTGAATATTCGCGAAGGTGAGTTTATGGTGTTTGTTGGGCCGTCTGGCTGCGCAAAATCTACGACACTTCGTATGATCGCAGGCCTTGAAGATATCTCAGAAGGCGATGTCTACATTGGTGATAAGCGTGTAAATGAATTGCCACCTAAAGATCGCGGCATCTCTATGGTGTTTCAGAACTACGCACTTTACCCACACATGTCGGTATACGACAACATGGCCTTTGGCCTCAAACAACAGAAGCTGCCAAAGCGTGAAATCACTGAACGTATCGAAGAAGCTGCCAAGACATTAGATATCGAGCACTTGTTGGATAACAAGCCGGGTAAAATGTCGGGCGGTCAAAGGCAGCGTGTCGCGCTTGGTCGTGCGATGGTTCGTAAACCAGATGTGTTTTTGTTTGATGAGCCTTTGTCTAACTTGGATGCAAAGCTGCGTGTTTCAACGCGAGTCAGCATTGCGCAGCTGCACAACAATCTTAAGCAAGAAGGGCAAAACGCGACCATGATCTACGTGACACACGATCAGGTGGAAGCCATGACTCTTGGTGACCGCATCTGCGTGTTGAATCAAGGTGAGATCATGCAGGTCGATACGCCTATGAATCTTTATCAATACCCGGCAAACAAGTTTGTCGCGGGCTTTATTGGTTCGCCAGCGATGAATCTTCTCAAGGTGAGATTGGATGAGATTGACGGTGTGATGAACGTGGTCTCAGAAAGTGGTACTCGTTGGACGCTACCACAAGACAAGCAGGCGATTGCTCGTAAAAAGTCGGGAGAGTGGGTGTGGTTTGGTGTTCGTCCTGAGCACATTCAGTTAGCTAATCACGACGCACCCTTGTCTGAGGTTAATACCCAAACGCACAGGCTTGATGTGGTCGAGTCGATGGGGAATGAGCTGTATCTCTACTTCAAATTGGGTGCCGATAAGCTGGTGGCGCGCGTGCCTTTCGATGCTGACCGCACAGCGGAAAGCGGACAGGAGACATTGCTTCATTTCAATACCTCACAGTGTCACCTGTTTGACCTAGAGACAGAAGAAGCATTGACTGAATAAGTTGACGTGTTGCGTATTCGAAATAAAGAAATCCCCGCTCAGATGAGGGGGGATTTTCCTTAGGAGGAGTATCAACAGGAGCTCGGGACTGTGCTCGAGGCTTTTTTGTTGGAGATAGCTAAACACTGTTGAGGGTTAGAACCATTTAATGGCTCGGAATCGCTATTCTTTTTTCTAACCAACGAACCGCTTGCGATACGACCAAAATAAGAACAAGGTATTCCAAAACCAGAAACGTATAGATCTCTAAAGGTAAATATTCGTTCACCACCAGCTCATTTGCTCGCCTTGTTAAATCACTCAAACCAATCACACTCACTAGCGAACTCATCTTGAGGATATAAACAAACTGATTGCCCAAGGGCGGCAGTATCTGACGGAATGCCTGCGGTAGGATAACCAATCGCATTTTTTGCCAATAGGTCAATCCCAAGGATTCGGCCGCTTCATGTTGGCCACGATTAATCGCTTGAATTCCCCCACGGAACACTTCTGCCATAAAGGCGCTCTCGGCAATGGTCAATGCGATTACCCCTGCCCAGAAGTGGTTCAAAGAGACATCGAGTAATGTCGGCATTCCGTAATACACCCACAATAGCAATACCAATACAGGGATAGAACGCATCACCTCTACGTAAAGTCGATTAATCCCCCTGAGTATTGGAGAACTAGAAAGCGCTGGAAAGGCGACCAATAGACCCAGAGCCATAGCAAAAAACATGCTTAGCAACGAAACCTGAATAGTCTCGCTAAAACCAGCCATCAAAAACTGAATGTTAGTTCGCCCCTGCTCCGTCGACGGGTCGAGTACATACCATCCCCATTGGTAGTCTGAACATCCTGTCAGAAACAGCAGAGAAACTAGCGATAAGTGACGATAGTTCACATTTACTCCCAAAAACTCCATTTGTTATTGCTATGTTAACAACCAAATCTGTTTAATGGTTAATAATTAAGAAGAATATCTACATTCATCACTTAGAAATCAGCATTCTTTGAAGGAATAAAAAATGAAGAAAAGCTTAATTGCATTAGGAATGTGCTTACTTGCTTTTACACAAATTGCACATGCACAAAGTCGTTTGCAGGAGATACTCGATGCCGGAGTTCTTCGCGTTGGTACAACTGGGGATTGGAACCCAATGACAATGAAGGATCCAGCGACCAATAGCTACCGCGGCTTTGATATCGATGTCACGACTGAGTTGGCTAAGGACCTAGGCGTTAAAGTGGAATACGTCGCAACAGACTGGAAAACCTTGGTGAATGGCATCACAGCCAACAAATACGACGTGACTGGCAGCGCATCGCTCAACATGTCTCGAGCAAAAGTCGCTGGGTACAGCCACCCCTATTTCTATCTGGCTTTCGTCCCTGTTGTGCAAAAGAAAGACATAGAGAAGTTCTCTGATTGGAGTGACTTTGACAAAGCAGAAATCAAAGTTGCTGCCACGCTCGGCACAGTACAAGAAAAAATGGTGAAGGACTTCTTCCCATCGGCACAACACATCGTGATTGAAGCGCCAGCACGGGATTTCCAAGAGCTTTTAGCTCGCCGCGCCGATGTCTCCGTGACTTCAAACGTAGAGGCTGCAACCTTAGTCGAGAAGTTTAAACAACTCGCGATAGTTCCGGTGAAAGAGCCACGTAAACCAACTCCAATTGCGATGCTACTACCACAAGATGATCAGGTTTGGATTAACTACATTAACCACTGGGTTGAATTGAAAAAGACGCAAGGTTTCTTCAAGCAAACCGCTGAGAAGTGGGGACTGAAGAGCATGTAACGAGCTCATAGAGAAGAGAAAAATAGAGCCCTTAGGGGGGAGGGCTCTAGAGTTAGGAGCTAACTTGACGTTGGGTTATGCGACGACCAGTGTTGCGGCTTTCTTCATCGCTTCTTTGGTTGAGCACTCAATCACGTTCGCATTGGCAAAGCGGTGAGCGTCTTTCACTTGAATATCGTGAGCCAAGATAATCAGTTTCGCATTTGCTACATCTAGGTCAGTGATGCGGTTTTGAATGCCATTTTGACCTTGTGTTTCTACCTTAATCTTAAGACCAGCTGCCGCACCTGCTTTCTCTAGTGCTTTGGCTGCCATGAAGGTGTGTGCAACACCAGAAGGGCAACATGTTACTGCTACGATGTCGTACTCGCCTTCGCCTGCTACAGGTGCTGTTTGAGCTTGAACTGGCGCAGATTCAACTGTGTCTTCTTCTGTTTCAACGACTACTGGTTTCCAGAAGCCAACGATAACCGCTGTGGTTAGAGAGCCTAGTGCGATACCGACCACGTACATAGGGATGTTGCTTGATACAGGTGCAGTGATTAGGCCGCCCCAAGGTGCGTGAAGTAGGATGTCTGTCATGAAGCCGAACACACAGCCAACGATACCACCGGCAACGATTGAAGGAAGCACACGCATTGGGTCGTTCGCTGCGAATGGGATTGCACCTTCAGAGATACCGATAGAGCCCATGATTGCCGCCGCTTTACCTGCTTCTTGCTCTTGTTTAGAGAACTTGTTTTTGAATAGGAAAGTTGCCAATGCCATACCTAGTGGCGGTGTACAAATTGCGATGCCTACGCCACCCATCAACCATGGTTGTGTGTCTACTTGAGTTTGAGCGAATAGGGTTGCCACTTTGTTGATTGGACCGCCCATATCAAATGCCGTCATACCACCAAGGATTGTACCCAGAACCATCTTAGATGCACCCGCCATTGACGCTAAGAACTCGTTCATTGAAGCCATGAACAGTTTGATTGGCTCACCGATGCCCCACAGTACGATACCTGCAGAGATTAGCGTACCAACAAGCGGGTAGATGAAGTAAGCACCTAGTGCGGTCATGTTGGTAGACAGTGGGATCTTCTTAAGTTGAAGCACCACGCCACCTGCGATGAAGCCAGCTACGATACAGCCAAGGAAGCCACCGCCCATATCTGCCATGATGCCAGAAGAGATCATTGCTGGTGCTAGCGCTGGTTTATCCGCAATTGAGTAACCAATAAAGCCGCCAAGAATGATTGGGAAAAGAACAAGGCCCTTGATACCGATGTTGGAGATGTCTGCCAGCAAGCCGTCTGCTGGAACCGCACCTTTACCCGATGCCATTACCGCTAAAGCCAACAGAACACCACCGGCTACGATGAAAGGCAACATGTGTGATGTACCGAAAAGCAGGTGACCTTTCATGGTACTAAGGAGTTTTTTATAGTCGCTACTGCTATTTCTGTTATTAGAATTGCTACTGGTATTCGTAGCTTGATTTGCTAGGGTACTCATAATTGTTTACGCCTTATGAATTAATTAAAATATTAAGGATTTGATGTTCATCTTTTGCGTTATGGATATTTTGGATAAATTCATCACTGAATTTTCCAAATAGTTCTTGTAGTACATAAATATGATGGTCAGCACCGTTATCTGGTGAAGCAATCATAAAAAACACGGTTGGATTAATGCCGTCTTCATCGCCATAATCAATGCCTTCACGTTTTACACCAACTGCAATCGCAGGCTCCGTTACTGCCTTGCTTTTTGAGTGTGGGTAAGCGATGCCGTCCATTGAGGTGATGCTTTGAGATTCACGAATTTCAATGTCAGCCAGGAAGGCTTCTTTACTGCAGATTCGGTTATTCTCAAATAACATGCCTGCCAATTCTTCAAACAGTTCTTTTTTATTATTCGCTTGAAGGTTGTTATTAATTAAGTTGACGTTAGTTAGCTGTGTGATCATTTATTAACTCATTTACTATTGAAGTTCTTGAATTAAAATTAATGTATTAACCTGATTCGTGAAATAGCAAATAAAAGCCCTTCACTGTACATTTGTACCAAGCAAAATTAAGTGTGATTTGCATCATTCATCCAGTGTGAGATGGGTCATATTTGATGGTGTATTCCGGTGTTGAAATAACTTTCTGTAGGAATAAAAGAGCTGTAGGGACAGACAAGCTCTAGGAATACAAAAGCTGTAGAAACAAAAATGCCCCGCAAAAGCAGGGCATGAAGAGTGTGCTGTGAGTTGTTGGAAAGCTAGCTGTAAGCGCGGGCTACTCGGCCAACGCAATCCAGTTTGTAGCTCTCTGCGTAAGCTGGAATGAACACCGACTGGCCTTTTTCTATCACACAGGTTTCGCCGCACGGGTGAGTGAGCACCATGGATTCGTCGAGTGGCAATAGGATCTCGGCACCTTCGGTCGTGATCTGTCGTTGCTGTGAGTTTTGCACGATAGAGAACTTAAAATCTTCGACTGGAATTTCGTATTCCATCACATCACCTTGCTCAATCGGGCTGAGCAGTAATCTATCCGCAGGCTTTTCATTAAATCGAGTACAAGAAACCAGCTCATTCACGTCCATGTACTTAGGCGTTAATCCGGCACGCAGCACATTATCGGAGTTCGCCATGATCTCTAGACCTGTGCCCTTGATGTAAGCGTGAGGCGTTTCGGCATCAAGGTACATGGCTTGCCCTGGTTTTAGGGTAATCACATTCAATAGCAGTGGCGCGAACAAGCCGACATCACCAGGGTATTGAGCTTCAAGCTCTGAAATCAATTGGAATACACGTTTATCAGAAAGCTTAGCCTTCATCAGTAGCATGGTTAACGCCATGCCTTTTTGCTCACCTTCCAGAGACAACAAGCTTGCAAAGAAACAGGCTAATCCATTGGGAGTTTGGTCGCCCTCGAGATCGTTGACCATAGAATGCAGTTCTGGAATATCAAGGTAATGAAAATTCTCTAGGATCTCGCTGATCGATCTAAAGCCATTCATGGCCGTGTAGTCGGTTAGGGCATATACCAATTCTGGCTTGTGGTTGGGATCCTTGTAGTTACGGTTGCCCGCTGTCATCGGAATGCCTTGTTGCTCTTCTAGTGCATATCCCGATTCCGCCTGTTGCTTGTTTGGGTGAACTTGGACAGAGAGTGCTTTCTCTGCTGCTAAAACCTTGAAAAGATAAGGTAATTCACCAAAGCGACTCGCCACTTTCTCGCTTAAAAATAGGTTTAGATTCTTAGAGATTAAGCTCGATAATGTGGTCTGTTGCCCGTTGTCGTTCACCATTGAACAACCATTTGGATGAGCGCCCATCCAGATCTCTGCTTGTGGCTCACCAGACTGGTTATCAATGCCAAACAGTTGGTTGAACGAAGAAGGGCTACCCCATGCGTAGTTCTGAATCACGTTGGTCATCGGGTAGAAAAAGCGTTGTACGAACGAATCGTTCGCTAAAGAAAAATCAGACATCGAAATCACCATGAAAGGAAACATGGCTTGAGCTCTACTCGGCCTAATGAAATGTGAGAGTAGAGTGGGCTCAAGCCATTGGAGTTGAAATGGCTTAAGCCGCTGCTGTTGCTAGCTTGGCTTTGCGTAGATTTTTAAGCGCGATACAAGTAACCGCAGTTACGCCCGCACCAGACGCCATGCACACCAGCGCTAGCAGTGGGTAGTTCATTGCGCCAAGTAGAGCGACCACTGGACCACCGTGAGCAACGCTGTTGGTGATGCCAAATGAGAACGCCATAACCGCAGCCGTCATTGAGCCAAGCACGTTGGCAGGGATAACTGACATTGGGTCTTGAGCGGCGAAAGGAATCGCACCTTCAGAGATACCCACTAAGCCCATCGCGCCTGCAGCTTTGCCTGCTTCAATTTCAGAAGATTCGAACAGGTCAAACTTACGGCCGATTCTGGTTGCGATAGCCATACCAAGTGGAGCCACAGGAATTGCACATGCCATTGCACCCATGAATTGAGTTTGACCGCTGGCAATCATGCCAACCGAGAATAGGAACGCCACCTTGTTGAATGGACCACCCATATCAAAGCCAGCCATGCCACCCAGTACGATGCCAAGTAGCACCACATTACCTGTGCTCATGCTGGTTAGCAGTGCAGTAAGCGCATCCATCAATCCAGCAATTGGAGCACCGATTACGAAGATGAACAGACCTGCGATGAATAGAGAGCCAGTGATCGGAGCGATCATGATAGGCACAAGTGGTTGAACGAATTTGTGGTAGTTAAACGAGGTAATCCATTTAACGAAGTAACCGACTAATAGGCCTGCGATGATTGCGCCAATGAAGCCTGTGCCTGCGTCAGCGCCATAGAAAGAACCGTTGTTGGCAATCCAGCCACCAATCAAACCAGGGGTTAGAGCAGGGCGGTCAGCAATCGCGTAAGCAATGTAGCCAGCCAAGATTGGGATCATCAATGTGAAGGCCACCACACCGACTTCTAAGATTTGGTTCCACATGCTACCAGCAGGAATCGCCATGCCAGATTCACTTGGTTCGCCACCAATCGCTAAGGCTAGGGCAATCAAAAGGCCGCCCGTCACTACGAATGGGATCATGTGTGATACGCCATTCATCAAGTAACGGTAAAGGTCTGAACGCGCTTGTGAGGCTTTTTCGGCAACAGATTGGTTGGCTGGAGCTTGTTCTGCTTGGTAGCTTGGCGCATTGAGTGCTTGTTTAATCAAGCCTTGCGCGTCTTTGATTGGTGCTTTTACGTTGGTGCAGATAACGCGTTTGCCGGCAAAACGAGCCATGTCGACCTGCTTATCACAAGCCACGACAATCGCGTCTGCACGTTCAATCTCTTCTTGAGTTGGGCTGTTTTTAACGCCGATAGAGCCGTTAGTTTCAACCTTAACATCGTAGCCAAGTGCTGCTGCGCCTTTCTCTAACGCCTCTGCTGCCAAATAAGTGTGTGCCACGCCAGCCGGGCAACCTGTGACACCAATGATGAAGCCTTGGGTTTCTGTCGTGTCTTCGGTTTGAACTGGCTCTGGTTTCGTCAGAAGTAGTTCCAATGCCGTTTGCGCGGAGTCGGCATTCATGAAGTTCTCAATGAAACCTTCTTCAATCAATTTTGAAGAAAGCTCTGCCAGTACTTCAATGTGGTGATTGTCGCCACCATCGGGAGAGGCAATCATAAAGAACAGTTTTGATGGTTGACCGTTATCGGCGCCGTAGTCGATGCCTTGTTTGTGCACGCCGATAACAACCGCAGGCTTGATTACCGCGCTGCTTTTCGCGTGTGGTAGGGCGATGCCCTCTTCAAAGCCGGTATTACCTTGTTCTTCTCGCGCTTTAATGTCGGCAAGAAACTGAGCCTTGTCTGAAATTCGGCCTTGTGCGCATAGCACGTCTATCAGCTCTTTAAATACGTCTTCTTTGGAATTGGCGCTAAGCGAAAGCTTAATCAAATCTTGATTGATCAGTGTTGTGATCATAATGAACCCCTACTCTGTTTTTATTTTGTTAGGGATATTCTGAAATTGATTACTTGCCTTCTGTAGTGAAGAAAAAACGCATTTACTGGATGATTGTTGCCTTCTAAATGGAGTGTGATTTTGATCGTTTAGGAGCACCATGCGGGGTGCGTATTGACAGCCTTTATGAGTCGTTAAAGCTTTTATTGATAAGGGGTTAGGGTGACTTTCTTATCGTGATAACGGTGTTCAAAATCTGGATGCAGACTGGATATTTATTTCCAATACTGGATTTTTGTAACCTAGATCTAAGATTGTGATTTTGCTCAATAGCGCTATGTTTCAGTAAGGAGTATATCTATTCCCGTAGCGTTATTGCTGCTTTTAAGAGTTCGAATAAATGATATTTCATGACCTAATCTCGTCGGTATTAAATGAGCGAGAACCATTTCATAACATCTGGTTTGCGGGGGATTTTCACACGCCTTCAGCATTCAGTTATCAGGTGAACTTTCCGCGTTTAGAGCTGGTGCTGGACGGTGAGTATATTAATGAAATGGAGAGTCATGATCGTAAGATCACCAACGTTGTCGCGAAAGCTGGGGATGCGATTTTCATCCCGCCTAACTGTTGGAACAAGCCGAACTGGGATACTGATTGTTCGGTGCTGAGCATGCTGTTTGGGCGTCGTCAGCTGGGTTTAAGCTTGGTGAGTAAGCGCAAAGGTGAAGAGAGTTTCTATGATATTCAAAAGCACAGTATTCAGACTCGCTCTGGCTTTGCCATTGACAATATTTTGGAGGCGCTCAGTTCATTAGCACGCGAGAGTAACAAGCAGCCGATGGATGAGTTATTGCTGCAAGCGCTGCTGCAATACAGCAAGACGATGTTAGATGCGCCTGTCGAGAAATCTCACAGTCGAGTGCAGGATGTGTATCAGGGTATTTGTATTTACATTCAAGAGAACTTCCACCGTCAGATCACCCGTGACAGCATCGCATCGCGCTTTAGTATTTCCTCTAACCATTTGTCACGAATGTTCCGCCAGCAAGGCCACATGACGTTGGCCGAGTACATCACTCGTGTCCGGGTCGACCGGGCCAAGTTCATGCTTAAGAAGTATAACTTTAAGCTCAATGAAGTCTCGGTACGTTGTGGTTTTAAAGACGTGAACTACTTCTGCAGAGTTTTTAAAAACCGCACAGGACGAACGCCGACAGAGTATCGAGGATCAATCTAGATCTGACATTCTAGTCATTAAATAAGACGTGAAGAGATGTACATCAACAGGGCTTGTAGGTCGACGCTGCTTCGGGTCTTTTGCAAACGCTCATTGACCTGATCGTGAAGCAGGTTTCTGGTTAGGTTAGTGGCCGCCACAATATGCTCTCGCTGTGGCTTTGTAGGCAGTACTAAAGCGATTGCCACGTGGACTTGGCCAATTGGAGAGGCCCAGTCGATTGGGTCATCACTGACGATAACGGCAATAGAGAGGTCTTGGGTCGACTCAAACATCACATGGGGCAAGGCGATACCTGGTGACACACACGTAGACGAGCGCTCTTCTCGCTTAATGAAGGCAAGAATCAGCTCATCCGGATCTGATGGGTGCACTAATTGAGCGAGCCCTTTAAGGCACTCAAACTTGGTCAGTTGAGTTTGTGCTTTAGCATGGTGCCACTTGATGTCGCAAGGTGGACATATCTGAGGCATGCGTTGGATAAGATCGTTAGAGAACTCATGATTCACTTGTGAGCCAACCATAGTGTAGTGTTCGGCAATCACGTCTTTTATGACAAAACACGCGAGTTCAGCATCAATACCTACTGCGGTAATCTGGCACAAATCTCCTCGAAGTAAACCTACCTGTAACATCGCGACAGATTTAGAGAGATCGGCGGTTCGATTTTGAGTGATGTTGATAATGCAGATAGTACTTTTGAACTTTTTCGCTAAGCGAGCAAGCGGCTGCGCGACATGTGAGTTCGCCGTTGGGTCGTCAACAAAGAAGGTAATCTGATACTCGTTCATGAAAGGCTTAAGCCCGGCAATGCTTGATGAAAACCTTATCGACACTCAACAACACTTCTTCCATAGGAATGAATACGGTTTTGACTGGGTCGAATCGGCTTGGTTGTTCGATGTCGATATCAGAGACGATCAACACTTTGTCTGCAAGAGTAATGTCCTGTGCAGACAGTAAGTTTTCAATACCCATAGCGCCTTGTGTTTCAACCTTGATTGAAACGTTGAATTTAGGGGCTGTTTTATTTAATGCATCAGCTGCCATATAGGTGTGCGCAATGCCTGTAGGGCACGCAGTTACCGCTACAATTCTCATTATTATGCTCGGCTTAATCTCGCCACTTTACTCTCTGGTATGGGAAAACCCAGTATAGACCGGGAGCATACCGTAGGGGCGATACGTTTATGGGTTCTGTGGATTTTATGGATTGCCGTTTTTTATTCTAAGGTGGACGTCACACTCTGCACTCTTGGTTACAATAATCCAGTTAATGCACCTTTCGTCCTATATGATGATCGCCGGCACACCGCTAATCTTTTCATCCTATTAACATCGAATTTTAATTTAGGTCGGAAGAGCCTAATTACTTCAGTCTGAAATCAGGCGAGGCAGAGTAAACCATGGATATCACAAACATTATCGAGCCCGAGATTATCTGCTTAGATTTGCAAGCAGACTCAAAACAGGCAGTATTTGAAGAGCTGGTCGAGTTACTCGATCGCGCTGGTAAGCTCTCGAATAAAAGTGAATTCCTTGATGATATCTGGAAACGTGAGGCGATTGGTAATACGGGGTTTGATGATGGTATTGCGATTCCACATACGAAAAGCACTGCCGTTGCTAAACCTGCCGTTGCTGTAGGTATCAGCCGAACGGGGATTGATTATGGTGCTGACGGCGGTGAACTGTCTGATGTGTTCTTTATGCTCGCTTCGCCAGACAACAATGACGACCATCATATCGAGGTGCTGGCACAGATTTCGACCAAACTGATTGAAGATGACTTTGTTACAAAATTAAAGGCGGTCGAGTCGGTCGAAGAGGCTCAAGAGCTGTTTCTCGAAGCCAATTCCGACTCTTTCGATAGTTATGCTTCTAGCCATCAGGAAGTGTACGTGGAGCCGCTCAGTCCCTGGGCGCAGTCTCTTAATCGCATGAAAGAGCATTTGCTGTATGGCACTTCGCACATGATTCCATTCGTGGTCGCGGGTGGGGTGTTGTTGTCTTTGTCTGTGATGATTTCGGGCCATGGTGCTGTGCCTGAAAGCGGCGTGCTGGCAGACATCGCACAGATGGGTATCGCAGGCTTAACTCTGTTTACTGCTGTTCTAGGCGGCTACATCGCGTATTCAATGGCTGATAAACCGGGTTTAGCACCGGGCATGATTGGCTCTTGGGTCGCGGTAGATCAATACAACACGGGCTTCCTTGGGGCGATCGTGGTCGGCTTCTTCGCTGGCTTTGTGGTGAATCTTCTCAAGAAGATCAAACTGCCAGACAGCATGATCTCACTGAGCTCTATTTTCATCTACCCGCTAGTTGGCACTTTTGTAACCTGTGGTGCTGTGATGTGGGTGATTGGTTCTCCGATAGCCCAAGTGATGTTAGAGATGAACCAAATGCTGACTGGGATGGCAGGCTCAGGAAAAATGGTGCTCGGTAGTATTCTTGGTGCCATGACAGCCTTTGATATGGGCGGCCCAATCAACAAGGTCGCTACGCTGTTTGCTCAGACTCAGGTGAATACCCAACCTTGGTTGATGGGAGGTGTCGGCATTGCGATTTGTACGCCGCCACTGGGTATGGCTTTGGCGACTTTCTTGTCACCGAAGAAGTTTAAGCGAGACGAACGTGAAGCCGGCAAAGCCGCAGGCATCATGGGTATGATCGGTATCAGTGAAGGGGCTATTCCTTTTGCCGCCGCTGACCCTGCGCGAGTGCTACCTGCTGTGGTTGCTGGTGGTATTGTCGGTAACGTGGTTGGCTTTATGTTCCATGTGGTAAATCATGCACCATGGGGCGGATGGATTGTTCTGCCTGTAGTCGATGGCAAAATTGGCTACATCATTGGCACACTTGCGGGGGCGCTAACCACGGCGTTCATCGTGATACTGCTCAAAAAGAATGTGGTAGAGGGCGACGAACTTTCTTATCAATCGGCAGGTGGTTCGGTAACAGAAGAAGGACAAGCGGATGTGTTGGCAATTACTTCATGTCCTTCAGGTGTTGCTCATACTTTCTTGGCGGCTAAGTCTTTAGAGAAGGCGGCCCATCACCTTGGAGTTCGGATAAAGGTTGAGACCCAAGGTGCCAACGGAATAGGTAATCGCATTACACAGAAAGATATTGAAAGGGCGAGGTTGGTGATCTTCGCTCATGATGTGGCGATTAAAGAAGTTGAGCGCTTTGCGAATGTGAAGATCTTAGATGTCAGCACCAAAGAAGCGATGCTTAATGCGCAGGCGCTGATCATGAGAAAGGTATAACCCTTAAGCTGTAGAGTTAATCGTCTATAAAGTTAACGAGATCAAAACTAAAAAGACTCCACTTTAGCCCTTAGCTAACAGTGGAGTCTTTTTGTTGATATGTCTGAGTTCAGCATTTAAAAAGGATGATACTTAAATACGTCTTCAACCATTGAGTTAAGCAAATCGATGTCGTCACAGGTTTTCGCGTAGGTACGCAGGCCTGCTATTTGAACTTGAACATGTCGAGCAAGTTGAACAGGTTCACGCTCTTGGCTTATTTCACCAAGCTCTTGTGCTTCGGTAATCAGCTTAGCGAATTCACCTTCCATGACCTTCAGAGATCTCTTCGCCTCTTCTAATAACTCTGCGTGCTCGTCAGTCAGCTCAGCGACCGTCTTAGCCAACATACACATGCCGTTTGGTGCACTTTGTTTAGATTCAACAACTGCACGTTTTACGAAGCTTTCAAGCGCTTTGATTGGTGAGTCTGTTTCGCTTTTAAAGCGGTTTAGGTTGAGAATACCAAGTTCGGTATAGCGAGCAAGTGTCTCTTTAAACAGACCCTCTTTGCTGCCAAAGGTCGCGTAGATGCTACCCGGACGCATATCAATCACATCTTGCAGGTTACGCATGGAAGTCGCGTGAAAGCCCTTTTCCCAATACAGGTTCGTTGCTTTATCTACAACATCTTGTCTATCGAACTTCGCAGTCTTGGCCATAACATCTACTTCATTAATCTGAACATATGTTCAATATTTTATGCTGAACGCTCGTTCCAGTAAAGGTGTGTTTTGCTCGACTTAATTGCCGTTCTTGCACCTTACTGGTGCATAAGGTGCTCGATTGAATGCAATTGATGATGAGCTTTGGCAGCTTTTACTGTGGAATTTTGCTCAATGTCTTATGAAGGCTATTCGTCGACGACTTCGACGGTTTTATGTTGCGCACCGTAATAGGTGCCTTCATCGATGGTGTACATCAAAGTTGCTTCACATTCAGGGCAGTCGAACTCTTCATTCGGCTCGATGGCTTCCTCTTCTACCCATTCCCATCCAAT
The DNA here is from genome assembly GCF_022398115.1 of Vibrio sp. Isolate22. NCBI lineage: Bacteria > Pseudomonadati > Pseudomonadota > Gammaproteobacteria > Vibrionales > Vibrionaceae > Vibrio > Vibrio sp. Isolate22. Next base: position 24,888 of record NZ_JAKEUW010000062.1, read on the forward strand.
GTGTTCTTCGCAAGCCGGACAGTCCATAAATACCTCAGGTTATGCTTTTTAGTTGATTGAATTGTTAACTTTTCGGGGCGGCATTATACATAGTTGCTGCTCAATATGTAGTGAGTATTCAGGTGAACTTTAGTGTTTGCCCACCCCTTTAGTGTTAATAAAAAGCGTCATTTTTCAGTCACTTGCGTCGGGAATATGTTGTTGCACGGTTTTTGTGTTCGATAAGGTTGCATAGCTAACAGATTTATAAATAAACCAATGAATTTTGTAAGGTTAAATGCTAGCGTTATCGATTGCCGATAACATGGCACGGTAATTGATAAAACTAAAGATTATATGATCTTAGTAAAAGTACACCGTTTTAGAAGTGTGTCTAATTACATTACAGATAAAGATTCGTTAGCTGCTAGGAAATAACAATGAAATTAACCGATATGTCTTTTAAGCAAAAAATCATCGCTTTGCTTATTTTACCGATCTTAGGGTTTCTATGGCTGAGTGCTTCTACGATTTCTAAAAGCGTAGAAACGACCAGTGAAATGTCGTCATTAAACCAACTGACTCGTTTGTCGGTTGTGTACAGCGAACTTGTACATGAGCTACAAAAAGAACGCGGTATGACGGCAGGTTTTATTGGGTCGAAGGGCACGAAGTTTGTTAGTGAACTTCAATCCCAAAGAACCAGTGCGGATAATAGACGTGCGCAGAGAGCCGAATATTGGCAGTCTGCAGCGATTGATTTACCGCAGATTACTCGCCTGAATAACGAAATTAGCCAAAGTCTTAACCAAATCACTTCTATTCGTAACCGAGTTGATTCTCAGTCGATACCACTTTCTGAAGCTTTGGGCTATTACACAAAACTTAACGCAAAATTATTGAGTGTCTCGGCGTTAATCGCAGAGCTAAGTTCTGATGCCACCATCACCACGGAAACCATCGCTTATTACAACTTTTTGCAAGGAAAAGAGCGTGCGGGTATCGAGCGTGCTGTGCTGAACAATACCTTTTCCAAAAACGAATTTGGCCCAGGTATGCTGGTGAAATTCATCTCTTTGGTGACAGAGCAGAATACTTACTTCTCAAATTTTGAGGTGTTGAGTAACCCAGACAATGTCCGCTTCTTTGAGCAGCAATTGAATGACCGCTCTGTGGCGGAAGTTGAGAAGCTTCGTAGTTTGGCTGAATCTAAGATGAGCGGTTTTGATGTCGACCCTGTGTATTGGTTCGCTCAAGCGACAGGTCGTATTGTTCAGTTGAAGAAGACCGAGAATCAGCTAGCAGACTCATTGATTGCGTTGACTGAGAAAAAGATGTCAGAGGCGCAGTCTGCGATGATGATGAGTATCGGTCTGTTTGCTTTGGTCACTTTGTTTGCGACCTTCGTGAGCGTTAAGGCGATCAGCGACCTAACGATGAGAGTAAAAGACCTGACGGTGATGTTGTCTAAAGTTCGTAATGACAATGACCTAACGGTTCGTGCTAAGTACGTTGGTAACAGCGAGCTTGGACAGATATCTTCGGCACTGAACGAAACGTTAGAAAAGTTTTCGAACGTTATCGACAATCTGTCTCAATCGAGCCTGACCTTAGCTTCAGCTGCTGAAGAAACCTCGCAAACTTGTCATTACAACTCGAATACGCTGGTTCAACAACAAGACCAAATTGGCTTAGTTGCGACGGCGACAGAGGAGTTATCAGCAACGGTAAATGAGGTGGCGGCTAAAACTCAGCAGACAGCAAGCTCCGCTAAATTGGTCGATGAGCAGTCTCAAGAAGGTTTGAGTACGGTTCAAAACTCTTATCACTCTATCGAAAAGCTGGCATCTGAAATTAATGACCTAGCGGAAAAGATCACGCATCTACACGAGAGCAGCAATAACATTAACAGCGTGATTGATGTGATTAAGTCGGTAGCAGAGCAAACTAATCTACTGGCATTGAACGCAGCAATTGAAGCTGCCCGAGCGGGTGAGCAAGGTCGTGGATTTGCGGTGGTTGCCGATGAAGTTCGTACACTGGCGCAACGTACTCAGCAATCGACAGCAGAAATTGAAGGCTTTATCAGCTCGCTACAGTCTGATGTGCAGACGGCGTTCAATGTTATTGATAACAGCCAGAAGATGTCATCAAAAGCGGTAGAAGATTCCAGAGAAGTTGAACAGACTCTTCAAAGTATCTCCAACGCTGTTAGCGAAATCTTTAGCATGACTGAGCAGATTGCAACGGCAACAGAAGAGCAAGCGGTCGTAACTCAAGACATTGCCCAGAACGTGATGGCGGTTGAGCAGAAGTCGACAGAGTCGACCACAGGCGCAACGCAAATTGCAGCAACCGCTAAAGAGCAAGCTGAACTCGCGGCTTCATTGAAAGAGATTGCGAGTACGTTTAAGAGCTAGTTCGAAAACGCCTAAACGAAGCTGATTAAATAAAACTAAAAAGCCCGTGAATGAACTGACCCCCAATAGTTGGACACCAATTATTGGGGGTCTTTTTATGTCCAAATATAGCCGAGAGCTAAAATGTATCATTGCTAAGCAATACTTAGATGGCACGTCATCTCTCTACTTAGCAAAACAATATTCAATTTCTTCAAGACAGATACGGTATTGGGCTCAAGTCTTTGCCATTCATGGTACTGATTCATTTTTGCCAACTAACCATGCGGCTACTGCTCAGACAAAACGAAAAG
>NZ_JAKEUW010000063.1:0-27555 GCF_022398115.1 Vibrio sp. Isolate22
GTATGAGTAGGAAAGGAAACTGCTGGGACAATGCTGTATGAGTAGGAAAGGAAACTGCTGGGACAATGCTTGTGTTGAGAGTTTCTTCCATTCTATGAAAGTGGAAGCGATCCAATATGAGCCGATTATGACGAGAGAGCAGATGCGCCAAACGATCTTCGAGTACATAGAGGTTGATTATAATCGAACGAGAAGGCACAGTGCTCTTGGGTATCTAAGCCCAGTTAACTTTGAACAACAAAATGTCGCTTAATGAAGTGTCCAGTCTGGCTGGAGCAGATCATCAATAGAGAAGCCAGATACACCCGCATCATCAAAGACTTCATGATATGGGCTTAAACCATGTTCTTCACATAATCGGTGACGAGTTTCATCAGTTAGCCTTTGCAGCTCCATACCGCTACCGGATAGCTGTTTGTTGCTACTGACTCGTCTATATTCAAATAGGTATTTCATTACTTTTCCTTACTTATGAAAAGTATACTCAATGACCATTGGCTTTGCTTCCAGTTAACCCATTGCTAACCAAATACCGACACCTACCATTAACGTCCCTGCTACTCGATTCATCAACTTAACGTTGTCACCTTTAGATAAGAATAACCTCATGGTTTTTCCTCCGGTGGCATATGCCATCATCGATACAAACTCAGAAACCATTATGATTCCCACTAACCAAAACAGTTGTGGAGCAATGGCTTTACTAGATGATATGAATGGTGGAAGTAGAGCAATCATGAAAGCCCACCCCTTCGGATTTGATACCGCAGTTATTAGTCCTTGAAGGAATAAATCTCTGCGACTTACCGATGTATTGGGTTCGTTAGTAATGGTCATCTTACCCTTACTCATCCACATCTGGATTCCGATGTATCCGAGGTAAGCACCACCTGCATATTTCACTACAGTGAATGCATCAGGGTATTTGAGCATTACAGATGCAACTCCCATTACGGCAGCTACAGCAACTAAACCAACACCAATCACTTCACCAAACATCATCCATAGAGTTCGCTTAATCCCAACAGTCATGCCTAGCGTCATAGCTAGAGTCATGCACATACCAGGTGTAATAGAAACGAAGAAGAACGTAGGCAAGAAAACCACTAACAATGCTATATCAGGCATATACCACCTCCATAGAGTTAGTTTGTGGTTTAGTGCCAATAGGCTTCGCAATCGCAGTCACAAAGCCTTGAACCACAAGATCCCAGTCATTATTTACTTTGGTATTTTGAGTGTCGGTACTGATGGTCAGCTTGCCTCTCGAGCGCCACATCTGAACACCCAAGTAGAACAAGTAAGCTGCACCAACAAACTTAAACCCGGTAAATAGCCATGGGTAATTCAGCATAATTGAAGCAATGCCTAGCACTGCAGCAACCGATACCACCGCGACGCCAGCTAGCTCACCAATCATCATCCACAATGTACGCTTATAGCCGATACTCATACCCAGCGTTAAGGCTAACGTCATGCACATACCTGGGGTGATTGAAACAAAGAAAAACGTGGGGATGAAAGCCAAAAGTAGCGCGCTATCCATATTATTACCTTACTGCCTTGTTACTGCTTGAAACTCACTGTTTCTCCTATTGAGAAACAGTTCACCGAAAATTGGGAGATTAAAAAATAGATGACCACAAACGCCAGAATAAGCATTTATGTAGAACAACCGTGTTTATAAATAACACCGCGCCCAAAAACGCAAAAGAGCCACAATACAGTGGCTCTTTTCCATAACCAACCGTAATTTTACTTACGACGGTTTTTAATTCGCTTCATCATCGCTAGACGACGTTCTGCGCTTGCTTGATCTTGTGGTGCATCGTTCGCGTTATTCTTACGACCTTGACGGTTTTTGTATGCCGCTTTCGTGTTTAGCTTCTCGATGTAAGCATCACGCTTCTTAGGCTCGTAACCAGGTTGCTCAACACGACGAATACGTTGTTGAATCAGTTTCTCAACCTGAACCACGGTCAACTCTTCTTCACGGTTAACGAAAGAAACAGCATGACCTTGCTTACCTGCACGACCAGTACGGCCGATACGGTGAACATAATCTTCTGCTAAGAAAGGCATGTCGTAGTTAATCACGTGTGGTAAGTCTTCAATATCAAGACCACGAGCCGCAACATCGGTTGCTACCATTACACGTGCTTTACCTTCTTTAAAGTCATCTAGAGCACGACGACGAGCACTTTGCGCTTTATCACCGTGACACAGTACAGCTTTAATACCGTCTAGCTTAAGCTCTTTAACCACTTCGTTTGCGGTTTCTTTGTAGTTCACAAACACCAGCACTTGGCGCCAGTTTTTTCGGCCAATCAGCTCAGACAGTAGTTCTGTTTTACGCTCTTGATCCACAGGGTAAACTACGTGACCTACCGTTGCAGCCGTTGAGTTTTCACGCTCAACACTGATACGTTTTGGCTTACGCAAGATATCAACCGACAGTTGGTTTAACTGTGTTGATGTAGTCGCAGAGAACATCATGATTTGTGGAGAAGTTTCTACATCCAACATGATTTTGCGAACCGCATTGATAAAGCCCATATCTAAGATACGGTCAGCTTCATCAAATACTAGGAACTCTAGGTTAGCAATAGACACGTTACCCGCTTCTAAGTGCTCTTCTAAACGGCCTGGCGTCGCAACCAGAATATCAACACCCAGTTCTAATTGACGAGCCTGAGAAGACATCTTGTTACCGCCGTAAACCGCAGAAACGCTTAGTTCTGTGTATTTAACGTAGTCTTTAATGTTTTGAGCAATCTGCGCTGCTAGCTCACGAGTTGGAGCTAAAATAAGGCCGCGAGCCGTTCCTCGAGATGCTTTTTTACCGCTGTTCAGTAGATGCTGGATAACAGGCAATGAGAATGCCGCTGTTTTACCTGTACCGGTTTGAGCAGTAGCAAAAATATCATGGCCTTTACGAGCCATTGGAATTGCTTTTTGTTGAATTGGAGTGAGTTTTTCATAACCGCACTCAGTCAGCGCTTTGACTAATTCAGGAGCAAAACCTTGAGAGGAAAATGACATTGTTACGAGTTCCTTAAGCAGACAGCCTACATTCTTATTTCAGCCGAGCACTATAAAGTAATTAGAGTGATTTATCTCACATTTATCGTGATATAACGCAAATTTTCTCACTTAATCTGGTGTTTACCACGCGAACCGCGAAGCAAACACCCGATTATTCGGCTCAAACAGAGAATAAACCCTATTTGATGCCACACAGCTTGAGCAAGATCTGCTCTAGGTCGTCCCAAGGCATTAGCTGTGAGTCGATGACTTCAAGTCGTGATTCAAAGCCATCGAGTGTGATTTCATTGACTGACACAACTTGATTCGCGACGTTGAAAGCAAAGCAACCTTGGTTGGTGTTAACCACCGCTTTAACGCGCTCAGCCGTTAAATCAGACAGCATTGAGAATAGCGCATCGAAATCGAATTTATACTCTGCGCCAAACAACCAACCACAGCTAAAGTAACCCTGCCCTTTGTTTTCCTTACGGATGAACGCTTCGCCCGGAGGAAGTTCGAATTGAGGTTCTTGTTCAGCGTGATCATGATGGTGTGATTCTAGATGAGTTGAAGCACTACCGTACACACGCTCAATGTCCAACACTTCTAGAGGCACTTCACCATCGTGAATCAACTTATGGAACACTTTCGCAGGCGTTTGATCCGTTACCCAATCGTTAAATACATCGATGTCTTCAGAGTGAACAAGGTCAACTTTAGTACCAAGAATCACATCAGCACTGTCTAGCTGATCATTAAAGTTCTGATTAGAGGTGTATTTTTCGTTGGATAAGTTACGCGGATCTACCAAACCTAACGTCGCTTTTAAGTCGACATAAGGTGCGTATTGTTCTGAAGTCAGCGTCGCAATAACCTGCTTTGGATGTCCTAGGCCTGTTGGCTCAATCAGTAAACGGTCTGGCTTTTGACGAAGCAACGCATTAATGCCCACCGACATCGGTACGCCAGCAGTACAACACATGCAGCCACCCGGCACTTCTTTAATCAATGCGCCTTGATCTGTCATCAGTGCACCATCAATACCAATCTCACCGAACTCATTAACCAGAACAGCCCAGTTTTCATTCTCAGGTTCATTTTTCAATAGGTTCAAGATAGCAGTCGTCTTACCAACACCTAAGAAACCCGTAATTATGTTCGTAGGAACTTTTTTGGTCATATCAGTTCTCCTTTTTAAGGGAGTATATACTCAATCACCGAAAAGTTGACCCCAATCGCTTGTTTATACTTAGATTGATAAATTGAAAATAAGCCCTAGGCCAAGGGAAAGTGAGACAAGAAGCTGGTGTGCGTATTCGAAGGTTTGGCGCTAGGGAAAGGAAATGCTTTTGGATGCTCCAAACAAACTAAAGGCGTACTTCAAGAGTACGCCTCACCCTCGTTACTCAATCGTGAGTTCGCGAATCAGGAAGTCTTAAATATCGACCTGAACATTTAACGAGGAACTAAAACTTTGTATTTTTGAATCCATCCAAATTGTGTGTAAAACCTCATGTCTCCTTGCGGCTCGTTATGTTGCTTTACGATTTAACTATGGTTCATTTTGGTAGTAATTCAAGTTAGCGCTGTAGATTCGATCAAAATTGTGACGGTGATTCCACTATATTCTTTATACAATCTATTTATGTAATACACTCCTTTCATAAATGAAATTCAACTTTGCATCTTTGTTGCTATAGGATAAGCAGAGTAGGCGTATAATTTACTTAAGCCCCGCCGCATCAACTCAGGAACCAAACTTCAATGACCAATAGAGAGAAATTTAAGCAGTCCCTTTTAGCAAAAATGCCAAGGGGTGCTATTAACCAATTTCTTTCTAGAGACAAAGCTCCCGTTTCAGTTCTCATCCTTTCTTGCCTTGTTGGTATCCTTGCGGGTGTTGTTGGTACCTACTTCGAAGTTGCAGTGCATTTCATAACAGAAACACGTACCGACTGGCTGAAAGATGAGTTGGGCAATCATCTACCACTTTGGTTATCTGCGTTTCTTATCAGTGCTGCCTTTGCTTTCATTGGTTATTTTCTCGTGCACCGCTTTGCCCCTGAAGCCGCAGGATCCGGTATTCCTGAGATTGAAGGTGCGATGGACGGGATGCGTCCGGTTCGTTGGTGGCGAGTTCTACCTGTGAAGTTCTTTGGCGGTATGGGCGCATTAGGTTCAGGTATGGTGTTAGGTCGTGAAGGACCAACCGTGCAAATGGGTGGCAGTATTGGCCGAATGGTCACAGACATCTTCCGTGTAAAAGACGATGACAGTCGACACTCACTGCTCGCCTCTGGCGCAGCTGGTGGTTTAGCTGCTGCATTCAATGCGCCGTTAGCTGGGATCATGTTCGTTGTTGAAGAGATGCGACCACAGTTCCGCTACTCTCTCATTTCTATCAAAGCCGTTATCATTTCTGCCGTTTCAGCCAACATTGTATTTCGCTCTATCAATGGGCAGTCGGCTGTCATTACCATGCCTCAATATCAACAGCCTGAACTGAGCGCACTTTGGTTATTCTTGTTATTGGGCGTACTGTTCGGAATGTTTGGTGTAATTTTCAATAAACTGATCACCCTTTCACAAGACATGTTTGTCGCAATACACAAAAACGACCGCAAACGTTACTTGATGACAGGTACATTACTCGGTGGTTGCTTTGGTTTATTGCTTCTCTACATCCCAGAATTGACTGGCGGCGGTATCGGCATTATCCCAAATGTCACCAACGGTAATTACAGCACCAACATATTGCTGCTTATTTTCCTAGGACGTGTGCTTACCACACTACTCTGTTTCGGCTCTGGTGCACCGGGTGGTATTTTCGCTCCTATGCTAGCACTAGGTACACTCTTCGGTTATGCATTTGGGCTTATCGCGGCTGCATTCTTCCCTGAGTTAAATATAGAGCCAGGTATGTTTGCGATTGCAGGTATGGGCGCACTGTTCGCAGCAACTGTACGTGCACCGATTACAGGTATATTGCTGGTTATCGAAATGACCAATAACTATTACCTGATCTTACCTTTGATCATTACCTGCCTTGGTGCCGTTATCTTTGCGCAAATGCTAGGTGGCCAACCAATCTACAGCCAACTACTGAACCGCACGCTTAAAAATGAGAAGTTGAGACAACAAGATCTCCCTCAACAAGAGGAAGTTCGTTAATGACAAATGACTCATAGAACAAAAGCACACATTCAACCTGCTTAATGTCCCGATTCCGCATCAAAGTCAAAAAAGCAAACGTTAAAGTTGCTATCATCCACTCAAAATTAGTTGAGCGCACTCAACAGCTATTGATGGCACAACTACACGCATCAAATAGAGCAAAAATTCTATTGTTAGCCATTGTTTTATAAGTCACTAAGTTGGAGCAAGTCGTTGAACTGGAGAAGGTTGACCCAAGTAAAAAACGTGCCGCCATCTCAGGCATCTTTAGCACTTGGTGTTATAGGTCTAGGGCAAGCTTGGGCTTTATATATCCCAGGCATAGGTGAAGTTATTCGCCCCTACCTCGCTTCACTTGGTGCTCTGCTTTTGTTACCTGTTTTACTTCGTTACCTCACAAGTTTTAATACCTTCATCAATGATATTCGTCACCCGCTTAGTGGAAGCTTAATGGCGCCAATGAGCATGGCTCTATTGATCCTGTGTGACTATTTAGCCGAAATATCACCGATAATCGCCTACCCGATCTGGTTCTGTGCGCTATTACTTCATTTTTCGATGATGGTATTGTTCTTCGGTTTTCAGATCATCAATTTCAAGATGTCCAATATCGTTCCAAGCTGGTTCCTATACCCTGTGGGGTTGATCAGTAGTTCGCTGGCGGGTACCCAATTTGGACACACAGTGTTTTCAGAAACGCTTGCAGCCACCTGTATCGGTATCTACTTCTTCTTACTACCTGTAGTGCTTTACCGCTTGGTGTTTGAAGGAAACCTCCCTCGTAGAGCAAGACCTACACTAGCAATCATGGCAGCTCCAGTGAACTTGTCGCTTGCCGCTTACTTGGTTAATTTCGACCACCCCGACCCAATTCTGACAGGCGCTTTAGCGGGTATTGCGATTACCATGACGTTGCTGATCTACTTATGCTATGTAAGGCTCATGCGACTCAAGTTCCAACCTTCCATTGCTGCGGTAACCTTTCCATCGGTAATCAGTGCTATCGCTATGCATCGTTTAACCACCTTTTTCGGTGCCGAGTATCCTCAGTGGTACTGGTTACATAAATTTGGTTTCTTCGAATTGACCATCGCAACCATCCTAGTCATTTGGGTCGCTGGCGGTTACGTGAAGATGTACTGGCCGGAGCTTTTTGATCCTGACTACATGTCTAAGAAAGTGAAACGTTCTTAACCAATTCAGATAACACTTTCTAGCTCGCTGAATCCGTAGCTTCGCACAAAACGAAAAAAGGCCTCACACTGTGAGGCCTTTGATTGGGCAAGGTTTTTAATAGATCAGGCGAGTGTTAACACAACTACCTGGGACCTTAGAAGTTAGCGTGAGGGCCAAATACTTCGTAGTGAACACGAGAGCGATCAACTTTAAGTGCGTCTAGCTGCTCAACAATGTTCTTCATGAAGCCTACAGGGCCACAGATGTAAAAATCGCTGTCTTTGAACCCTTCGGTATCAGAGATCGAAGCAAGATCCATTTGACCTTCGTGCGTATTCTCACACGCAGATGCTTCTTTGTTCATGTACCATGTCTTCGCAGACCAGCCTTTATCAGCAACGATGTCTTTCACACGTTTAGTGAATGAGTGCTGACCTTCATTTTCACAAGCATGTAGGTAAAGCACTGGCTCGTTTTTCTCTTCAGTATTCAAGAACTCAAGCATTGACTGCATTGGCGTTACACCAACACCTGCAGAGATAAGCGTTACTGGCTTACTGCGCTCTTGATACATGAAGTCACCCGCTGGAGCGTAAAGGCTTACTTCATCACCGATAGCAACCGTGTCGTGTAAGTGGTTAGAAACCACGCCCTGTGTTTCTTGGCCATGGCCTTCACGCTTCACAGAGATGCGGTATTGCTTACCGTTCGGCTTGTCTGATAGTGAGTATTGACGAATTTCGCTGTATTGCGCGCCTTCTGGCTTAACTTCGATACCGATGTATTGACCAGGCGTGTAATCTAGAACATCACCGCCATCTTTTGGTTGTAGAATAAAGCTTGTTACTAGTGTTGATTCTTCAATCTTGTCTGCAATCACGAACGTACGTGCTGCTTCCCAACCGCCTACAGCTTGTTTACGTTGTAGGTAAAGCTCAGCTTCACGATCGATGAATACTTGAGCCAAGAAAAGGTAAGCCGCTGTCCACGCCTCTTCAACTTCAGGTGTAAACGCGTCTGTTGCCAATTCACGTAGTGTTTCAATCAGGTGTAAACCAACAATTTGGTAGTGTTCTGGTTGAATGTTAAAACTTGTGTGTTTGTGAGCAATACGTTCAACCGCTGTTGTTAACGCTGCTAGGTTTTCAATGTTCTTTGCATATGCCGCGATAGCTTCAAACAGTGCTACGCCTTGGCGACCTGTTCTTTGGTGAGTCATATTGAAGATATCTTTTAACTCAGGGTTATGTGTGAACATACGTTGATAAAAATGCTGAGTTAAAGCCGGGCCTGCGCTCTCAAGTAGAGGAATAGTAGATTTGATGATTTCGATATGTGCATTGTTAAGCATGAATTTACTCCGAACACTGAGCCTTATGACCTATTATGTCATTTTGACTACTTAAAAATTAAGAATGACTTATCGATTTTCTGAAAGCTTAGTTATTCTTAGAAACTGAGTTATTTTGACTCGTTTTCATTTCAAAAAATCGCGAAACCTGATTAATGCCACCTGATTGATTGAGATCAAGAATAGCCTGTTTAATCAGCGCTATAATTGGGCTTCACTGTCTCTTTTGCACAATCAGTGCCAACTTTTTCAAGCCCCGCCTGCACTGGCTTTATTCTCAAAAATCCCTTTATAAAAATGTCAAAAAGACCTTTTTTTTAAGTCAATAAGACTCTATGATGTATATAAACACACACAGTTAGAGTTTTTTATGCAAGATATCTCCGCATCTACCCTCATGGAAATGACCATTGGCCTCGCAAGTGGTGTGAACGATCAAGATCGTTTTAATCGCCTAATCGATGCCATTCGTAAAACCATTACGTGTGATTGTGTCGCGCTCTTAAGCCTTCAAGGTGACACACTAGTCCCTATCGCAATGCAAGGGCTCAGCCGAGACACGTTCGGTCGTCGCTTTATCATTTCAGAGCACCCACGTTTTGCGGAGATATGTGCATCTCGCTCTCCTGTTCGTTTCGATTCTGATAGTTCTCTCCCAGATCCTTTTGATGGCCTACTGATCGACCATGATGGCGACCTGCCAATGCACGCCTGTATGGGACTGCCTTTGCTATTTGGCGATAAGCTATTAGGGGTTCTAACGCTAGACAGCCTTAAGCCAGACGTCTTCGCTAATATTCCAGCGCGTAACCTTGAAGTATTAGCAGCCATTGCGGCGTCAAGCATGCAGATGGCATTGACCTTTTCTCAGCTTGAACATCAAGCGAAACAATCCAAACAGCTGTTAGAAGAGTTGAACGTTGAGGCGTGGGAACGCGACGGCGGTGAGTTGATCGGTAACAGTGACACCATGGTTGCGCTTAAGAACGACATCGCTGTAGTAGCGCCTTCAGAATTCAACATTCTGATTCACGGTGATACAGGTGTAGGTAAAGAACTGGTCGCTCGCACTCTGCACCATCAATCGCAACGTAAGCGTAATCCACTGGTTTACGTAAACTGCGCGGCTATTCCTGAGAACCTAGTTGAGAGTGAACTGTTTGGTCACGTACGTGGTGCATTTACGGGCGCAGACAAAAACCGCTTAGGTAAGTTCGCACTCGCCGATGGCGGCACCCTGTTCCTCGATGAGATTGGTGAACTGCCGTTAGCCGCGCAAAGTAAGTTACTGCGTGCACTGCAAAACAACGAAATCCAGCCTGTAGGTCAAGACAACATTCAAACCATTGATGTGCGTGTTTTGGCAGCAACTAACCGAGATCTAAAACAAGAAGTGGAAGACGGTCGATTCAGAGCCGATTTATACCACCGATTAAGTGTGTACCCTATTGCGGTCCCTGCTTTGAAAGATCGTGGTGACGACATCAGTTTGCTAGCCGGTTTCTTCCTAGAACAGGCTCGTCGTAAGCTCGGTATCAACCAAGTGAAATTCCGCTCTGATGTTCTTGTATTCCTGAACCGCTATGGCTGGCCAGGTAACGTCCGTGAACTTGAGCACGTAATCAGCCGTTCGGCATTGAAAGCACTTGCTCGTAGCACGAACAAGAACCTAGTGACAATCACCAAAGAAGATTGTGGGCCGTTGGATCAAGATCAGCCCGTCGCAACGACTCAAGCGAAAACAACTCCGCTATCCACGCCAACGGTTGATCTATCGGCAGGCTTACGCGGTGCAACCGACGATTTTCAACGTAGCATCATCACAGAGGTGTTAGAAGAGGCGAACTTTAACTGGGCGCAGGCCGGTCGAGTTCTAAAGACGGACCGAGCAAACCTAACCCGACTATCGAAACGCTTAGGGCTAAATGTGGCTAAGTCTCATACGATTGAACGGACAAAATAGATATTAGCGGTTTGTTGCGAGCATCTGGCAAAACTTGTGTATATAATGCTGCAAATTGTAACGCTAATTTTAAATATGTAGAGAGAGTTATGAAGTTTATCCGTTGGTTCTTAGGTCGTGTCATTTTGCTATTAAATTTTGTTTTTACTCCTCGCGGCGTGAAACGTTCACAAGAAGAACAGAACAAAGTTAATGAGCAAGCTAAATCACACACGTTATACCAATTCGAAGCGTGCCCATTTTGTGTAAAAGTGCGCCGCGCGATGAAACGTCAATCGGTTCAGTTTGAACTTCGTGATGCTAAAAACAATGAGCAGCACCGTGCAGAGCTTGAAGCGGGCGGCGGTCGTGTGAAAGTGCCTTGTCTACGTATTGAGAAAGACGGCAAAACTGAATGGATGTACGAGTCTTCAGACATCGTCGCTTACTTAGAAAAGCAGTTCGCATAAGCTAAAAAGCTAAGCGAAAGTTAGACATAAAAAATCCCTCGAACGTGAGGGATTTTTTATGTCTGTTATTTGTGCGCTCTTCTCTTGAGAACAAAACGCTAAAACCTATTTCGCGACAATCAGCATCAGCTCTACACGGCGGTTACACGCCTTACCTTGCGGGGAAGCATTGGTACACGCTGGAACGTACTCACCAAAGCCGCGAGTATAGATAGAACGACTCGACACATAGTTGCTCTCTAAGCGAGCTTTCACTTCTTTTGCGCGCTGCTCTGATAAAGGATCATTGATACGATCTGTACCTGTATTATCAGTATGACCTTCAATCACGATATCGATGTCTTGGCGCTGAGAAAGGTAACTACCAAGAGTGTCTAGCCATTGGTTGTAAGCGGGCTCAGGGAACGCAGAGCCTGTTTTGAAATTCACATGTTGCTCAAGTTTTACCATCACATGGTTACCAGGCAACACTTCAAAGTCGATGCGGTTTTGTCTTAGAAAGACTTCTAGAGGGTCGTTCGTTGACACGCCACGACCGTAGTTAGTGGTTATGGTTCTTTGATGTTGAGAGTTACTCTGGATTGAGTAACCGCGGCGGTTTGTAGTTGTTGTCGTTTGAACAACGCCCCACTCTGGATGCATCAAATCGTAATCCGTTTGCGGTGCTGTCTCTAGCAGGTTATCGCCTAACATACCGGTTGGTAACGTCGTTTCACACCCAGCCAAAGCTATGCTTAACATTATCGCTAAATATCTCATTACTTCACCAACCACTCATACAGATAAACCATTTACTAATGTCTATATCGGCACCCAGAAAAAAACTTTAGACAAAAAGCACGCACTTCTAAAAAAAGTGCTTTTGATCACAGTTAACCGTCAACTAGCCTGTCTTAGCTCGCTAGTTCGAACTGTTTGCATTTATTTACCTTATAATTGTTTTCCAATTCGTACTAAATAGTTAGAATCTCACGACTTCTCAACGCTAGAGTAAACATCATGTTTAAACCATTTACTAAATTCTTCACTGCGCTTGTTGCTGTACTTGTTATCGCTGGTTGTAGTGAAACAGACGAGCCACAAAAAGGCGTTCAATACGAGGCGCTTCCTACCGCTCTAACAGAATTTAACCTGTCACCGATCACTGAAATCTTCTCTCTAAATTGTGGTCACTGTCGCCAAATGGAAAGTGCAATTCCAGAGATTGAGTCTCTAACAGACAAGAAAATTGGCAAGATGCACGTAACATTCAATGAAAGTGCTCAAATCAGTGCAATGATTTACTACACAGCAGTAATGCAGCTTGATTCAACGCCAGACCACGCTTTCATGGACGACTTATTCGGCGCTGTTCAAATGGGTGCAGACGCAACACCAGAGCAGCGCCAGCAAGCGCTAGAAACAGCTTTCACTTCTCGCGGTTTGGTTAGCCCATACCAGTTGAACAAAGAACAGCAAGTAACGCTTTTTGACTACGTTAAGAAAGCAGAAGAAGTTTCAGTAAAAGGTCAGATCAACTCAGTACCAACGTTTATCGTTAACGGCAAATACCAAGTACTGACAGCAGGTCACCAAGACGTCGCTGGCATCGCAAAAACGATCAACTACCTTTTGACTCAACCATAAGCGCGGCTTTAGTCAGCTCATTAATAAACTAAGCAATAAATATAATAGGTTTTACTATGTCTAAATTTGTCATCCCGGTCATCGTCTTTCTTTTGGCGGGTTTCATGATTTACCGTACTTGGACAAATCATAAGTCTGGTGCAGAAAACTTCGAACAAGGTCAACAGTTCCTACTAGAGAACGGAAAGAAAGAAGGTGTGATCACGACTGAAAGCGGTCTTCAGTACCTAGTTCTTGAGGAAGGTACTGGTACTGTTCACCCTACTAAAGACAGCAAAGTAACGGTTCACTATCACGGTACTCTGATTGATGGCACGGTTTTCGATAGTTCTGTAGAACGTGGTGAGCCAATCTCATTCGCTCTGAAGCAAGTAATCAAAGGCTGGCAAGAAGGTTTGACTTACATGGTAGAAGGTCAAAAAGTCCGCCTATTCATTCCAAGCACGCTAGGTTACGGCAAAGGTGGTACGGGCCCAATCCCACCATCAGCAACACTGATTTTTGATGTTGAGTTAATCTCTATCCAGTAATCTACTCGCTTGGAAAGTAAGTAATACGTTGAGCCCCGACATGGAAACATGTCGGGGCTCTTTATTGGTAAGTCATTGCTGTAAAAGCACCTAAGTACTAACAATCATCCAATTAACACGATTAATTAAGTAATAACATAGCCACTAGACGACTGGTCTAATTTAAATTATAGTATCGACCATGAACGAGAAAACGAATGACACACGCCTGCATATTTTAGATGTCGGCTATCAATTAATAGTGAACAACGGCTTTAATGGTGTTGGCTTATCACAATTGCTTAAAGAAGCGGAAGTACCGAAAGGGTCGTTTTACCACTACTTTAAATCAAAAGAGCAATTTGGTGAGGCGCTAATCCAGCACTATTTTGAAAACTACATCACTAAGATTGAATCCATTTTAGTGCACGGTGAAGGCAACCATTATCAACGAATCTTGAGTTACTTTTCACTGTGGTCAAAGATTGAGAACGGTACATGTAATGCGCACAAGTGTTTAGTTGTTAAGCTAAGTGCTGAAGTATCAGACCTTTCTGATCCTATGCGCCAAGCTCTGCTAAAAGGTGCTGAGAAAGTCACAACAACCATCAAGCAATGTATTGTAGGCGGTATTGAAGATGGCTCTATCTCGGTAGAATACAGCCAAGAAGCAGCCCAAAACCTATACTCAATGTGGCTAGGCGCTAGTTTATTAAGCAAGTTAAGCCAAAGTTCGCAGAGCTTAGAATCGGCATTACGACTTACCGAACAAATTTTAAAAGGTGAAGGCCATTAACGCGCACTGCGTTTTATTGGCATTTACTGTTTTAGCTTAAAAGAAATCGCCCGCCCTCTGATCAACTTGATGACGGCGGGATTTTTAGAAAACAAGACTAGACGACTGGTCTAATTCTAAATAAACACAATATAAATTAAGGACATCCAATGACTGAACAAGAAAATCGTCGCATCGTATTAGCTTCTCGCCCTGTCGGCGCACCAACTCAAGATAACTTCCGCTTAGAAACCGTTGCTGCTCCAACAATCAACGATGGTGAAATGTTACTTCGCTCGGTTTACCTATCTCTCGACCCTTACATGCGTGGTCGTATGAATGATGCAAAATCTTATGCCGATCCAGTTGCTATTGATGAGGTGATGGTTGGTGCAACTGTTTGTCAGGTTGAAGCATCAAACAACAGCGACTTTGAAGTTGGCGAATGGGTCTTAGCTTACACAGGCTGGCAGGATTATGGCGTATCGAACGGTGAAGGTCTTATCAAGCTAGGAAAAGAGCCGACTCACCCTTCTTACGCACTGGGCATCATGGGTATGCCAGGCTTTACCGCTTACATGGGGTTACTAGATATCGGCCAACCGAAAGAAGGCGACACATTAGTGGTAGCGGCTGCAACAGGCCCAGTAGGCGCTACTGTAGGACAAATCGGTAAGCTAAAAGGTTGCCGTGTCATTGGCGTGGCTGGCGGTCAAGAGAAGTGTCAGTACGCAAAAGAGGTTCTTGGTTTTGATGAGTGTATCGACCACAAGGCAGATGACTTCGCAGAGCAATTGGCGAAAGCGTGTGATAAAGGCATCGACGTTTACTTTGAAAACGTTGGCGGCAAGGTATTCGATGCAGTAATGCCTCTACTTAATACAGGCGCTCGAATCCCTGTTTGTGGTCTTATCTCACAATACAATGCGACATCACTTCCTGAGGGTCCAGACCGTATGTCTAGCCTTATGGGTACACTTCTAGTTAAGCGCATTAAGATGCAAGGCTTCATTATCTTCGACGACTACGCGCATCGTTACAATGAATTCGCAACTCAAATGACCGAATGGCTGTCTCAAGGAAAAATGCACTATCGCGAACACCTAATTGATGGTCTAGACGAAGCGCCACAAGCTTTCATGGGTCTGTTAGAAGGCCAGAACTTCGGCAAACTTGTTATCAAAACTAACGAACCAAAATAGCTCAAGGATAGAATAGGCAGAACTATGATTACTTTACATCACCTGAATAAATCGCGTTCAAAGCGCATCATCTGGCTGCTCGAAGAGCTTGGTGTCGACTATCAAATCAAACCTTACCAACGAGACAGTGTCACGTTTTTAGCGCCACCTGAACTGAAGTCTGTTCACCCTCTTGGCAAATCTCCAGTCATTGAAGATGATGGCATGGTGATCAGTGAATCTGGCGCGATTACTGAGTACCTCATCGACAAATTTGGTCAAGGTAAATTTGCACCAGCACGTGGCACAGCTGAATACGTTGAGTATTCTCAGTGGCTACACTTTGCTGAAAGTTCGGGCATTTTACCAATGCTGCTTAAGATCTTCGTGATGAAAGACGGCGCCGAAACAAACTTCCTTGGTGGCTATGCTGATGACGAAAATCAAAAGATCCTAACCTTCGTAAACCAATCTCTTGAAGGCAAAACCTACCTTGTAGGGGAAACGCTCACTGGTGCTGATTTTATGATGTCGTTCATCGTTGAAATCATCGGTAACTTTGGCGCTACTGCGCTCTACCCTAACATTGCTAAATACGGTGAGCTTTTGGCGAGCCACCCTGCTTACCAAAAGGCGGAGCAACTCGAGTTAGAACACTCCAATTAATCGAGATTAAGTCTATTCAATGCTTCCATAGCGTGAAAATGACTGTTTAAATGAAGCCAAAACCGATTTATCTTTCGCTTTGGCTTCTCATTTACCTTCATTTCGACAACAATATCGAGCTCTAAACTGAATACCCATAGAGTTTGATCTTCATGTCAGCAAGCCTTGCTCAATACACACCACTGCACACCTTAGACCAAACAGCGAATCAAACCTTGTCGCTGCCAGAGCGTTTTACATTCCCGTATTACTATACTCCGCACCCATTGTGTGAAATAGCGATGCAGCAGCTTCAACAGTCACTCCTTGACTGTGGTGTGAGTGATACATCACAAGGTAATCTCTATGCCGTTCTTCTCGTTCAACACCCTCAAACTCAAGAATTGGGCTACCTTTCTGCATATTCAGGTTTGCAACTCGATTCGTCTTTAGAGTCTCAGCTATCGAGCTTTAGCTTTGTTCCATCTGCATTTGATAAAAAGCAGTTTGAAAACCAAAACAGACACTGCTTAACTCAACAAGCGACTCTAGCTGACGACATTGCTAACCTAGAGCAGTCTCATAACTTAGATGAACTGACATCAACGCTGAGCGAACTTAAAAACGACGCGAGCAAAACAATAGAAGCCTTTCAGCTCACCATGGCTGCCAACAAAGCACAGCGCAATGAACTGAGAGAGCAAGCTAACCAAGAGAAAGCACTCGGCAATCTAGAGTCTGCGGCCAACCTACTTAAGCAGTTAGGTAATCAAAGCAGCCAAGAGAAGCGAGACCTCAAAGCACTTCGTATCGAGTGGAAACAAAAGATCGCTGAAAAGCAATCACAAATAGACGCTATCGAAAGCGAGCTGAAAAGCCGTAAGAACGACTATCACGCCATTTCTGCAGAATTAGAAACACAGCGCTTGTCTCACTATCGCTTTCTCAACCAAGCAGCAGAGTCAAAGAGCCTGTTTGAATTATTAGATGGTAAAGACGCGCTTGAAGGCTCTGGTGACTGCTGCCTACCTAAATTGCTTAACTTTGCCTTTGAACACGGCTTTGCACCGTTAGCTTTAGCCGAGTTATGGTGGGGATTACCGCCAACAGATATTATTCGACAACACGGAAACCTCTACCCAGTTTGCCAAAGTAAGAGCTTTGAGATCCTCGAGCACCAGCTAAGTGGCACTGAGCTAGAAGATAATCCGCTTATCGTAAACCCTGCGGTCGGCAAGTCGTTTGATATTGTTTATGAAGATGAAGAGATCGTGGTCGTGAACAAGCCCGAAGAGTTCTTGTCGGTTCCGGGCAAGTTCATCGAAGACTCAGTATATACGCGTATCAAAGCACGCTATCCAGATGCAACAGGCCCTTTGATTATCCATAGATTGGATATGTCGACGTCTGGCTTGTTGATCTTGGCGCTAACGGCCGAGTCCAACAAGCATATCCAAAAACAGTTCATCGATAGAACGGTCGAAAAGCGTTACACCGCACTGCTTGATGGTGAAATAACGGGTCAATCTGGTGACATCAGCCTTCCTTTGCGTGGCGACATCACCGACAGGCCAAGGCAGCTCGTTTGTCATGAACATGGGCGCAATGCGGAAACGCACTGGCAAGCGGTCTGCACCAATGACGGAAAAACAAAGGTGCATTTGTATCCTAAAACAGGCCGTACCCACCAGCTCCGCGTACACTGCGCTCACCCACAAGGACTTGGCGTACCAATTCGTGGTGATGACCTATATGGCTACAAACGCGAACGACTGCACCTTCATGCGGGCTACCTAAAACTGATTCACCCAACAACCGGGGAATGGATGGAGTTTGAAGTTCCTTCTGAGTTCTAAATCGACTCGTTCTCACACCACACTAAATCAGTAAAACGAATCAGGGCTCTATATCAAATCGAGATATAAAGCCCTGACTTTCAAGAAATCGTGTATTGATTTAATAATATGGATCAACCGGCTGCTAATACAACCTAACCCATCACCTCTTTTCGCTGGTCGACACACTCAAAAGAGCCCATTTCGAACTCACGGCAGATCCATGGTCGGTTTTCATAGATAGTGCACATCAGTGTTTCCCTATCTACCGCTGAACACCAACCATCATCTAAACGTTTCATGGTTTCACCGCCCCACTCATCGTAAGCAATATGCTCTTCTGGGACACCGGTATCTGTGATGATCATAACCTCTAAACGACAACAGCATGCCTGGCAATTGGCGCAAGTTACTTCAGGTTCGGTGATGTTCTTTATCTCTATGGTCATAAGTAACTACACTGCTAAATTTTGCGTATAGTAATCGAAACCATCAGCGACTGCTAATAAAGAACGTTATTCACCTCGCTTTCTCCGGTTCTGAAACAACAAAAGGCGCTGTGATCAAATCACACCGCCCAGTCGTTTAACTTTTCGCTCTGGTGTCAGTTCGCTTAGAACAGACTTGAGAAAAATAATTTAATGTAGTCCATCAAACGTTTGAATAAGCCACCCTGTTCAACCGATTCAAGTGCAATCAAAGGCTGAGTTTGAACATCTTCGCCATCAACCGTGTAATGAACGACACCTAAAGTTTGACCTTCTGTAATCGGCGCTTTGAGTTCCGAGTTTAATTCGATAGATGCGGTGAGCTTTTTGCTGTCTGACTTTGGTAGCGTGATAAAGGTGTCTTCTGCAACCCCAAGCTTCAAAGTGTCTTGGTCACCAAACCATACTTTCTCTTCAGCCACTTGGTCGCCACCTTGGTCGACATTAAGCGTATCGAAGAATCGGAAGCCGTAACTTAAAAGCTGCTTGCTGTCTGACTCACGGCTTTTAACACTCGATGCGCCCATCACAACTGCGATAAGTCTCATTTCACCTTGTGTTGCCGAGCTCGCTAAGCTGTAGCCCGCCCCCGAGGTGTAGCCGGTTTTCATGCCATCAACCGTTAAACTTCTGTCACGGAGCAAGCCATTGCGGTTATGTTGCGTGATACCGTTGTAACTGAAAGAACGCTCACTGTATAAGCCATAGACATCTGGTAGATCTTTAATGATTGCTCGGCCAAGCATTGCGATATCGTAAGGCGTTGAATATAAGTCGTCAGCGTCTAAACCATGCGCATTTGCAAAGTGAGTATTTTCCAATTTAAGCGAAGCAGCCCAAGAGTTCATCAAATCAACAAAGGCATCTTGAGAGCCTGCAACGTGCTCAGCAATCGCAACACTGGCATCGTTACCCGATTGAATAATCAAGCCTCGGTATAGATCCATCATCGCGACGTCGGTATTTACTTCGATGAACATTTTTGAAGAGTCAGGGAAATTCTTTGCCCAAGCGTTTTCACTGATTCTGACTTTATCATCTGCGGAGATATTGCCTCGCTTCATCTCCTGACCTGCCACGTAGCTGGTCATCAGTTTGGTTAAACTTGCTGGGTTCAACTTGGTATGCGCATTTTTTTCTACGAGCACATCACCAGAATTAAAGTCGATTAACACATACCCTTTCGCGCCCAAACTTGGCGGAGCCGGTACTATAGAAGGTGCTGCGATAGCTGCCGTGCTAACCATCGCTGCGTTACTTACAATGAATATACTTAATAAAGGGAGAGAGTATTTGGAGAACAGTTTCATTGAATTAAACCTAAGTTAACGTTTTGACCAGTATAGACAAATGCTAGCAAAAGAAGCGCGAACTTTACGTTGCTTTACGCAAATGTACCTTTAGTTACAAATAAAAAAGTATATTCTGCGATCTGTTCATTTTTCCGACCATTAATATTGACCAAGCAAATACTCTCCATGCTTAGTATTTGCTATTTATCTCTCTGGCATTTGTCTAAATAGCATCTCCACAAAACCAGAAATTCGTTCTTTGCTCTCACTTACTTCAAGATCGGCCTGAATACCCGTTTGCGCTAGCGCTCGCCACTGGATCACCTGAGAGTTTGGCACTGAAAATACGATGTATAGAGAGCCTTTTTCGGCGAGTTTGCCCTTTCCATCATAGAATGGGACACCTGTAGAGAGCTGAACCGCATCGAAAATGGAGCTGTCATTCAGCTCTGACTCTTCGGCTAGGCCAAAGCCAACCACCACGTCACCAACACCCCCACCTTGCTCTAAGCGGTACCCTTTTTCAGTTAACTGCTCTTCAATTGCATCACGTACCATGTCAGTCACGACGGTTTCATTGTATTTCTTAGAGAGATATACCTGTTCTGATTGCGGGTGCCATGAATAAGTCGTGACGCCATTTTTCATAAACTCGAAGTCACCGCTGGTTACGACACCATAATCATGCACAGGCAGTTGCTCTTGGGTCGTACATGCCGTCAGCCCAATGCTCATCAAAGTCACAAGCACAGCGGTCTTTATGCTTTTTGTTGCACAAATGGATCGTTTTATCATGGTTAGAGCTTTTACCTATATACCAATAACTATCAATCTAACCACCAACATAAACGGTAATTATGTTAAGCAAAAATGCATTAAACGTTTGCGTAATCGCTAACCTTCACTTCTACCTATTTTGGGGGTTTAATCACAAAAACGGAGTTGGTATAGTCTACCCCGTTAAACATAACCAGACCATTCGAGGCACGGAGCTTCCTCAATCATCTCATGAAGAGAAGAATTGGTACCGACAAAGTATCGGCAAATTTAAGAGGGTCAAACAATGGAATTCAATATGGTTGAGATTTTAGGTTACGCTGCGTCTATTATGGTCGCAATTTCATTAACAATGAAAGATATCGTTCGCCTGCGTGTCCTTAACTTTATTGGCTGTGCACTCTTCACAGCATACGGCGTTATGATTGACGCTTGGCCAGTGGTTGCAACCAACGGCTTCATCGCATGTGTAAACATCTACTTCCTTGCAAAAATGCAAAAGGAAAAAAAAGCGGAAGCGATGAAAGAAGCAAAAGCTTAATTTAGCGACTAGCGATTTCAAACTATTCTGAAAAAGCCCAAATAGAGCGTTCTATTTGGGCTTTTTTATATCTGTTATTCCTCTACACGCTCACTACCTTCTACTTTTTCACCGTTCAGACATAGCAGGCGTAAAGCATAGTAAGACCATGAATAAAAAACGCCGAACAGGATTGAGTTCGGCGTTTAACTCTACGTTAAGTGGTTTGTTTAAGGAGGCTAAGCTAGAAAGCTCTCACCTCTATCAACAAATCAATACTATGAACACACTTTGGTCCAGCTACCGTCACTGCCCGGCTCAGAACTTGTCCACCAGTTAGCTTGGTAAATGCTGCCATTGTGAACCACTTGGTCACCCGTATTAGCATGGCTTGGATTGCCGGCCCAGTCTTTCTGAGGCAGATCTGGGTACACAGTTAAGCCTGCTGTATCACAAGTACCAGGGTTTGTGCTACCGTCGCCAGGGTTACCGCCACCAGAACTAATATCACCTAGAGGTAAATCTGGTTGCTCAAAGCTAAAGGCATAATCGACACCACCTACGTTAACGGCATAGTTTGCAGGGCCTGAAATTGGTAAGTAATACACCATGTCCAGTTCATACACGCCACCAGCAGGCAGTTCTTTCCATGCAGGTAATGTGAAAGCTACACGGTGCATAGTACCGTCTAAGCCACCGATGTTATCCGCACGAGTATGACCCGACGCAATCACAGTCAAACCACCACCAGATTGGTCTTTCGCATTATCTGGCGCTGATACTGGAATGTCGAACTGGAACTCTGTACCGCCAGGCAGTGCTTGACCCGTATTGTTGGTAAACGTGATCTTAGGATTAATTGGGTAGTTTTGGTCACCGACTTTGAAGCCACCAACCGATACCGCGATGTCTAATGTTTCGGTAGGGATTGCGCCAGTCGCGACTTTGTTTCCATATGGCGTTGCCGACTTAAACTTATCGTAGATAGCTTTAGTCATTGTGTTACCCATGTGGAACTCACCGTTACCGCTGTTACACGCTTGCTCTGTAGTATCAACCGTTGTGCGGTTGCCACTTGCATCAAGTACATAACAGTTGTAGTCACCAGCCAGTTCCCAGAACATGATGCCGCCGATTTCTTTGTCGATAACGTAGTCCGCTTTCACGTTGATAGATTCTTTATCTTCCGTAGAAAGGAACACGCCTTTTTCAGCATTCCATAGCCAAGGCGCAACCGCCACGCTGTCGTAGTTACGCGTGTAAGTACCTCTTAGAACATCTGTTGGATCGTTTACAGGGTCAAGCTTGTAAGCATCCGCATAAGAACCCCAAATGCCTTTCTCTAGGTTCTTCGCATGCCACATTGGGTTTGAACCTGCACCCATTTCATTTCCTTTAGGGTCGGTATCGTGCCACATGTTATCGATACCAATCGCGCCATGACCACAGTTGTTCTTCTCGCCTTCACCTGTACCAGCGGCACATTCAGATTGATTAGGCAGTGCAGCTCGGCCCCAAAGGCCATTTTCACCACCTGTTACACCCTGCCAACCACGCGTGTAGTAAGGGACACCGATGTTAATACGACCCGCTGGCATTGAACCGCGGAAGTAATGGTAAGCCCAATCCGTGTTCAGGTAGCCAATACCGCCATAAGCCGCCGTGTCGTATACGTTCCACTGTGCTAGCTCTGAATCTTTACCTGTATCAAACAAGGCAGCGTTATGACCAACGTGATCGTTCCACGCACCGTGAAGGTCGTAAGACATGATGTTCACGTAATCAAGATATTGAGTCACATCGAATGTTTCCATACCGCGCAACAGGTAACCAGAAGAAGGCGCCGCGATAGTTAACATATAGTGATTGCCATCTTCAACAGATGCTACATCAAGCTTCTCACGCAATACTTTCATCAATACTTGGTATGAAGCCCATAGGTACTGTCGACGTGGTTCCATGAAGTCTTTGTCGTATGGGTTGCCCGCGCCGGCCATTGACGTTGGGTACTCATAATCGATATCTAGACCATCGAATTGATACTTACGCAGCATTTCAACCGCTGATGTCGCGAATGTTTCTATGCCTTGATGGTTAATAGAGCCATCAGCATTGGTCGTCATGGTGTAGAAACCACCATCAGCAACACGGCTGCCGTCTGTGGCAAAGTGACCACCCGTTTCAGCCCAACCACCAATTGAGATTAATGTTTTAACACCGTGTTTTTTCTTGGCTGTTGCGAGCGCACCGAAGTGACCTTTAAAGCCTAATGCAGGATCAACCTCGACTCCCGGCCACTCTTTACCGACAGCAGCATTATTCGGATCGTTTACGTCACCAACATTCACTTTGCCATCTGAACCGATGCTCACGAACGCGTAGTTAATGTGTGTGAGTTGTTCCCAAGGAATATCATTTACTAAGTAAGCCGCTTGAGGGTCGTCCCCTGCACGCCAACTGGTGAAGTAACCAATCACACGACGAGGGTGATCCGCGCCCATTTTCTCACGGCCTTCATCATCGTAAATAGTACAGTAAGGAACATCGACACCTTGCGTTTGATACAAGCCATCAGGACGACATGTACTAACCGTTGGAGCACCATTCACCTTTAAAGAAGCCAAGGCTGAATCCGTTGTTGCACCTTGATCGTCGGTCGCTTTAGCGTAAACAGACAAAGTACCTGCTTGAGTGGTTGTGTAGTCAAGCGTATACGGGCTTGTTGCAGCCGTTCCAACTAAAGAACCTGCCACATAAAAATCGACTTTATCAACCGTACCATCACTGTCTGCAGCCGTTGCCTTGAGTGTTACCACGCCACCTACATCTACAGAAGCCGCTGAAAGTGCAACTGATACCGTTGGCGCTTCATTACCTGGCTGTAGTGAGTCAACAGAAACAGATACCGCGCTTGCTACACTCGCTGCACCTTCATTGTCTGTTGCTACAACAGAAACCTGATGGTTGCCAGACGTTGCAGCCCAAGTCGCTTCAAATGGTGCTGCTGTTACTACTGCGACGGAAGTACCATCGACAAAGAATTCTACTGAAGCAACGCTACCATCAGCATCAAGTGCCGTAGCACTTAAGACGACATTATCGCCCTCAACGATCACATCTGACGCGGTAGGTGCTGTTAACGAAGCGGTTGGCACTTCATTTGGCGTCCCACCGTCTCCGCCACCGCTACACACATCAATCTTTTTCCATTGTGCATAGTCACCTTCAAATTGGCTCGGGTTGTTGTTTTGATTCCAGTAATTCGCTGAGTACGCGCTGCCGTCATGTGAAACCTGATCACCACCGGTGTATACCGTGGCTGAATCCCACGCTTCTAACGTTGAACAATCAACAGCCGCGTAGCTATTGAACGCCATTAAGCATGACGCGGTGAGAGTACTGAGTGTAAAAACCTTCTTGGCCACTCTTCCTTGGTTTAGGTGCATGTTAGCTGTCCCTTAAGTTATTGTTTCAAGATGCTTAATTTAAGTGTCATATTTCTCACCACTTAAATCTCTTCGCAAAACAACTGTAGGTAACAGTGCCAATTTAACACCTAAAATATTCGATATTTATAAAATGACTCGCATTAATTTGTTTATAGCATGCAATGACTCGACACTTATTTTGCACGAACAACTAATATTAAATTTATTTCGGTACGCTAAAAAATATCGCCTAACTCACCTCATTAATTACAAAACTCTATTCATATCGACTTTATTTATTCGTTCTGAAATTTCGTCTTAAAACTAACCAAAAGGGAGTGATTTAGCCATAGAACCGATTTCTTTTCTAAATTCACCCACTTTTTCTTAACAACTGTGATAGTATCGCGACTTTTTTTGACGAACCTCACATTTCCAATGCAAGTGTGGGAGAAATACATAGGCTTGAAAGAGCCAAATATAGCGAAGAAATAATGTCCAACTTGACGCAAGTCGCCAACGAAAACATCAACGCAGAATCTACTTCTATTAACTTCACTAAAGCCCAGTCTCTGGGTGAAAAACTGGAGCTTGGAAATCCAGTATTTTGGCTAAGTGGGAGCTTTTTAACCCTCTTTGTCATTCTTGCCTTCACCAACACCTCGGTGTTATCAGAACTTGTGAACATCGGTTTTAGTTACTCGACTAAATGGTTCGGTGCTTTTTGGCAGGTTCTCTTACTACTCAACTTCATTATCGGCTTAGTGCTTGCACTAGGACGCACAGGTCACGTTCGTTTAGGGAAACTTGCCCTTCCTGAAATGACCACCTTCAAATGGATGTCGATTGTCCTATGTACGCTGCTCGCAGGCGGTGGTGTATTTTGGGCAGCAGCAGAGCCTATTGCTCACTTCGTTTCTGCTCCGCCTCTATACGGCAACGCTGATCCTCAAGAAATGGCGTTCAACGCCCTATCCCAGTCTTTCATGCACTGGGGCTTTCTTGCTTGGGCAATCTTAGGTGGCTTATCCTCGATCGTGCTGATGCACCTACACTACGATAAAGGGCTTCCTCTTAAACCTCGTACTCTGCTTTACCCATTACTGGGCGACAAAGCGATTAATAGCTGGATCGGTAACGTAGTCGACGCGTGTAGCATTGTTGCTGTGGCGGCAGGTACTATCGGTCCAATTGGTTTCTTAGGTCTTCAAATCAGTTATGCGTTGAGTGAGCTGTTTGGCATCTCAGACAGCTTTGCAACTCAGAGCATCGTTATTCTATTCGCCATCGCCATGTACACCCTATCTGCATTGAGCGGCGTGAACAAAGGCATCCAACTGGTTAGCCGTTACAACATCATCTTGTCTGTATGCCTTATCGGCTACATCCTTCTTGTAGGTCCAACAAGCTTCATCGTTGATGGCTACTTGCAAGGCATGGGTGAAATGATCGATAACTTCATCCCTATGGCGCTTTATCGCCAAGATACAGCGTGGCTTGGTGGCTGGACGGTATTCTTCTGGGGTTGGTTCTTAGGTTATGGTCCAATGATGGCAATCTTTATTGCTCGTATTTCACGCGGCCGAACTATTCGCCAAATGATCGTGTCTATTAGCATCGTTGCTCCACTGGTAACCTGCTTCTGGTTCAGCATCGTTGGTGGTAGCGGTTTAGCGTTTGAATTAGAAAACCCTGGCGTGATTTCTAGTGCGTTTGAAGGCTTCAACCTTCCTGCGGTATTACTTGCTATTACTGCGCAACTGCCATTTCCGACTCTGATTGCGATTCTGTTCCTTATCCTGACCACCACGTTCATCGTAACAACGGGCGACTCAATGACCTACACCATCAGTGTAGTTATGACAGGTACCACAGAGCCAAACGCAGCGGTACGCACCTTCTGGGGTATCATCATGGGTGCTGTAGCGATAGCACTGATCTCAATGGGCTCTGGCGGTATATCTGCGCTACAGTCGTTCATTGTTATTACTGCCGTTCCTGTGTCAATCATCTTACTACCATGTTTATGGCATGCACCTAAGATCGCGACTCAGATGGCAAAAGAGCAAGGCATCGCTTAATCACAAAGCCGACTAACCTCGGTTTCGTGTTTCGAACAAAAAAGCCACTCAAGTGAATCACCTGAGTGGCTTTGTTTTATCTATCTGTATGTCGGTTTATTGAAACTTTTCACCAGCGGCAACCATGAATGACATTTCAACCAACAGTTCAGGGTTTGCCAGTTCCGCTTTCACACAAGCACGGCTAGGCGCACAGCCTTCAGGGAACCATGCTTCCCACACTTCATTAAGTGCATCAAAATTAGCGAAATCCGTTAGGTAAATAGTGACCGACAATACCCGAGATTTATCGCTGTCTACTAGGCTCATCATCTCTTCAGCTTGCTCAAAGATTTGTTGAACCTGACTCTTAATGCCCGCAGAGGTGTCCGACTCAGCAACTTCAACAAAGCTCGCAATACCATTAAAAACAGTTACATCAGACCAACGCTTGGTCGGGTTAATTCTATGGATCTTCACTCGCTATTCTCTTCTTATTGTTAGGACCTAAGTCAGAGTAATCTAATTCAAATCCCTAATATTGAAAACAAAAATCGGCTGGAAATTCCCTAATAAAGCCATCAAAAAACAATCCAACACATTGTTTCTCAAATGACTCGATGGCTAAACCGCTGATGGATTCGACATATAACATTCAGTGAAATAATCAAATTTTTATCAATATCGCGAAATTAAATTTTAACTAGTGCGGTCATGTTTTAGGACTTATTAATGGAGTACTTTTATGCATGTTCAAACCTACGAATTGAAGCAAAGCAATTTTGGATACAACCTTGGCGTGATAGGCGTCGCT
Organism: Vibrio sp. Isolate22; assembly: GCF_022398115.1. Taxonomy (NCBI): domain Bacteria; kingdom Pseudomonadati; phylum Pseudomonadota; class Gammaproteobacteria; order Vibrionales; family Vibrionaceae; genus Vibrio; species Vibrio sp. Isolate22. Next base: position 27,091 of record NZ_JAKEUW010000063.1, read on the forward strand.
TTGGTGTTAGCTTGGATTGGAATTTACAAGTTTACGCCTACTGAGGCGATGTTGATTGAGCCTTTAATTGCCAACCACCCAGCAATGAACTGGCTTTACAATTTATTCTCCGTCCAAGCAGTATCTAACATGGTTGGTGGTGCTGAAATCATTGTCGCGATTGGGCTGATGATTGGATTTAAAAAGCCGCAGGTCGCGTTCTATTCTGGCATTGCAGCGGCGGCTATCTTTGTTGTGACACTGAGCTTTCTAATTGGCTTTGTTGCGTAATTCAATGGAACTAAATCCAGAACCTACGATCTGAGCAGCTACCTCCACTCTCTCTCGTAGTCCTATGCCTAAGCCTCGTTACAAAACAACCAACTGGAAGCAATACAACCAATCACTCATTAACCGTGGTTCTCTGACCTTTTGGATTGATGAAGAAGCAATAAGCGGGTGGGCGCAAAGCAAACAGAATAAGCG
>NZ_JAKEUW010000064.1:0-27003 GCF_022398115.1 Vibrio sp. Isolate22
ATCACCTATATAGCCACAAGCGAAGGCTGGCCTATATAGCCACAAGCGAAGGCTGGCTGTACTTGGCGGTAATTATTGACCTTTACTCAAGACAAGTAATTGGATGGTCTATGGATACCAGAATGACGGCTACGCTGGTCTGTGATGCGCTATCAATGGCGTTGTTCCGTCGCGGATTCCCCGAGCAGGTTATCGTTCATAGTGATCGAGGTAGTCAGTACTGCTCAAAGGATTATCGAGATCTCATAACTGCTTATAATCTCAAGCAAAGTATGAGTAGGAAAGGAAACTGCTGGGACAATGCTTGGGCTTTGTTGCGTAATTCAATGGAACTAAATCCAGAACCTACGATCTGATCAGCTACCTCCACTCTCTCTCGTAGTCCTATGCCTAAGCCTCGTTACAAAACAACCAACTGGAAGCAATACAACCAATCACTCATTAACCGTGGTTCTCTGACCTTTTGGATTGATGAAGAAGCAATAAGCGGGTGGGCGCAAAGCAAACAGAATTGATTTAGCTATCACNGTATGAGTAGGAAAGGAAACTGCTCGGTATGAGTAGGAAAGGAAACTGCTGGGACAATGCTTGTGTTGAGAGTTTCTTCCATTCTATGAAAGTGGAAGCGATCCAATATGAGCCGATTATGACGAGAGAGCAGATGCGCCAAACGATCTTCGAGTACATAGAGGTTGATTATAATCGAACGAGAAGGCACAGTGCTCTTGGGTATCTAAGCCCAGTTAACTTTGAACAACAAAATGTCGCTTAATGAAGTGTCCAGTCTGGCTGGAGCAGATCAAACCTACTGCCGCTTATATTGTGTTGGACAATAACCTCTCGACACTTCAGAACTACGAAGTTTTACATGTTTTGTCGCACGACCTGAGACGCGAGCGCGCCACAATTTGAAGCTACCTGGCTTCATGTGACTTCGCATAAAACGAATCACCTGTGATTCATTTAAACCAAATTGATGTTCTATTGCCTCAAATGGCGTTCGGTCTTCCCACGCCATTTCAATAATTCTTGATTCATTCTCTTTAGATAATTTCATTGTCTACTCATCCTTTAAAATCTGAGTAGAAGTACGCTCACTCTCACTTTTTAGATCAGGGTGTTACCACTGAATCGATAAGGAATCATCAAACAAAAAACAGATATTTATCGCTATCCTCTCTCCAGCCACTCGCTACGCAGCACCCCATACTTCAACGAGTCATAATACTCGCCTTGGTAATATCGCACCTTTCTCAGCTTCGCCTCTTGCTGGAAACCTAGCTTCAAAGCGAGAGACATCATGCGCGGGTTACCTGACCAAGTAGTTAGCCCAACACGCTCAATCTGTTTATTTTCGAATAAGTAAGTAATCCAAAGCGGAAGTGCCAATGCTGCGATACCCTTCCCCCAATAATCAGAGTTATAAATGACTACGCCAGCTTCGAGCCATCGTGTCTCTTCGCATTCCCAGTAGCAGCTCACGGTTCCAACAGGTACACCTTCGACCACCACCAGCTGCAGGTCATCGCCCTCGAGCAACCGTTTAAACGAATGCGCTTCAAAGCTTTCTAATGACGGATGAGAATACGAAAAATAAGGGCCATTAAACTTAGTCCACTCATCGTTTGAGATAACCAAAGCATAAATAGCAGCTAATTCGCTAGGCATTGCTGGTCTTATCATTATGTCCATTCACTTTCCTTGTCCTGTTTTCAAACGCCATCGTACTGTTTGATTATTCTCGGTATTAGCTCGACTTATTTTTTTTGGAGTCTATTAGCTTTAAATGAGTATTTGCGAACTCTCTAAGCACTCTCGCATTATTATGATACGCGTTATCTCCACATTGCTGTCCGTTAACTCTAATTTCAGGACTAGAGTAGGCAGGAATAATATCACGCTCATAAGACATCACAGTGCCTCTCTCTGCACATGTAGCACCGAATGAATGTGCGGGCGCTTTGGGGTACCTGTCAGCGATAAAATGTTCGATAGTCGCGTAATCTTTTAGCACCGTTTTATAGTCATGGTTGGCGCCGCCCATATGACCAATTTCATGTTCCATTGTCGAGTCTGGGCAATTTATAGCCAAAGAGAAAAAACGAGAGACCTTAGATGCGACACCACAATATCGAGACTCGAAAGCAGAATGATAATTTGAAAACACAACACCTGTAAAAACAGGACGACCGTCCTCTGTGATTTCTTCAATTGGATCTTCCATCGATAATTTGAGTAGCCTCTCTGCCGCACTCACATTTTGAAACCAAAGGCTATCGATAGCAGATGTATAAGTAATTTGGGTTACCTTTCTCCTCATAGGAATACATGAGTTTTTCAAAACTAGGTTGGAGTAATTTTCCCATGTGGCAACTTTACTAGCGATAAACGCCTTCGAGTATTCCAACAACATAGACTCGTCAATGTAAAGGTGAACCTCGGTGTTCAACACTTTACCTTCAACACAAGCAGGGAACTCAATAGTGTCAGCATTAGTGTAAAGACTGAAGCCAAAAAAGATGACACCCAAGGCTACTGGCATTTGCTTCATATCGTTTTTAATAAGTCTTGCCTTTCCAAAAGTAAAAAGCTCGCCAATGATGACGAGCCTTGTTTAGGGTTGAACCATGCTAACTGCGAGGTCGCACTTAGCTTACAACTTGTTCCCGAAAATTCACTTCGACACTTTTTAAGATCTTAAATTCTTCACGAGTACAACCTCGAGCTACAGATACCCAGTGATCACCAGTTTCGTCTGATCCTTTAAACTCTGCACGAAGCTCGTATTTTCGCCACGAAACAAAAGCCAAAATAAAGGTCAGAGCGAGCATAGGTAATCCAAACTGAGGTACGAACGCCCAAGTTGCTGCAGATAGCATCAAGGCCAATGAAATGACGTTGATTGCGTTTTCTTTGATGCCCAGCTGTCGGATTTCTAGCTGTTTGATTTTACGTAAGCTGTAAACATCCTTCTTGACTCGAAGTTCATCAGAGCTCACTAGAAAGTCAGATGCTTTGTATGGTCTACGCAGCCTCAATAAATTCGCTAACCTATTGCGTGTTGGGTTCTTATTCATCGCCTTTCTCCATGTTATTAAAGGTTAGTAAAAACTAATATAATCATGAAGTTATCGGTGAATGCTTAATTTATAAATCAAGAGAATATAAAAAGCAAGGATATGAAATTAATAACATTTATAACAACACCAACAAAACATTCAAAATATGAATTAATAAATTTGAACTCTAGTTGCTGTTTGCACCGTGCGGAAGGTATTCATCAATTGAATCTTTCCGCTACTCATAATGAATGCTCCCATCAATCAACACGCTTCATCTGTACTTTGTAACCAGTTATTTCAATTCATTTTGAACACGAGAGCCGCCCGCTTAGAGTTTGCTGAAGCCCTATCACATAAAGTGCTAACTTACATAGAATTCATCCAAATATAAGCACACAGGTATCAGCAATTTGAATGGTTCAATCATTCATCTACTCATATCAGCACAAGCTATCGATTAAGCAATTGATCTCATAATGGCAGCGCTGTATGGTTACTTTATACACACTGTTGCCTAATGGAGATGACGATGGACGAACTACTAACGCACGCTATGGAACAGAAACAACGCACGGTCGTAACAAGCTTATTTGCGAAAAATGGGTTTAAAATCGCGGCGACAGATTTTGATGATGTGACCTTTGAACGCGAAACCGTTTTGGTCAATGTTAGATTCGATGCATCTTCTAATGTTGAGTCAATTTCAGTGTCAAACCAAGGAATATGAACAAACGCGTAATTCAATAACAAGCAGGCAAAGATGTTCGACTATTGAAGATGGTAACCAAGTCTTACCCACAATAAAGCACAAACCTGAACTCGCCTCTCGCCTGCTTGTTGCCCCCCCTCCCAAAAAAACAAAGTAAATGACAAAACAATCAATAATTAGCAATCCTGCGAGCTTGGCTTATATTTGTTAGTACCTTCGAACAAATAATCCAAGTGATAGCTATGTTCCTAACCCGGTTAATTTATGTCAGTACACTTTGTGAAAGTTGTGACGCTGAGGCTTTGAACGATATTCTCCAGATCTCGCACGACCGCAATAAACAAAGCCATTTAACAGGTCTTCTTAGCCACAATGACAAATATTTCCTCCAATGCATCGAAGGGTCGAGAAGCGCTGTAAATCACACTTATAACCACATCTTGAATGACAAGCGTCATAAAAAGGTGATGATCCTGTATTTCAAAGAAATCGACTGTAGGCAATTTGGAGATTGGTCTATGGGAGATATCCCTCAATCAAGCTTGACCGAATTGGTGAATTTACAGTTTTCGACATCCAACCAATTCAATCCATATGAGATGTCCGGAGAAAGTGCTTATCAAATGCTTCTCGAGTTGAAGCAGAATTTGCCATCTGAATAAATTAGCGCCCCTTTTATCCAAGTTACACGCATCAAAAAGCCCCAACGAATGGGGCTTTTTATCGTCATTTGAAAGGCTAGCTTTTAGTCATTACCAAGCTTCTTTTCGCTTTCACTGCGAAGAAACTCTTGTTCGCTACCCGACAGTGTTTGCTGTTCAGCCGTAATATCCGACTCTTTGAACACGATAAAGGCACGACGGTTAAGTGCATCCGCTTTCTCTGAACGTTCGTTTATGGCTGGTTGCAATTTACCAAACGACTTCACTTCCCAGATAAACTGTTTAGGGTCGAGTCTAGTTTTGAGGTACTTCACCACGCTTTCTGCGCGGCGCTCCGCTAACTTCTCGTTGTAAGAAACCTAACCGGCTTGGTCAGTATGCCCTGCCACCATGATGTTACCTTGCAAGCCACTCAATTGAGACGCAAAATCATCTAACTGAGTTAAGTCCTCTGGTTTCAGCACTGACTTATCAAAATCAAAGTGTGGTGTGATCGCCATGTAAACCTTACGCTCAGGTTTTGGTGGCTCACAGAAAGGCATCTCTTCGTACTTCTGCGCTTCTTCAAACACGATAAACGCACGGCGGTTCTCCGCTCGGTCTTTATCGGTTTTACCCAACAACAGAGGCTGAGTTTCACCAAGGTGTTTCACTTCCCAATCGTAATTCTTAGGGTCCAAATGTGTCTGAAGGTAGTCAGCCACTGACTTAGCGCGTCGCTGAGAAAGGCGCTGGTTGTAATCCAACGAGCCTTTGTAATCCGTGTGTCCGACAATCGTAATACGCCCTTTTAAGCCTCTGATCTCTTCAACGAAGCTATCTAGGTTGATCTTGTCGAGGTCACGTAGCTTGTACTTATCAAATGCAAAGTGCTCTGCAATCGCAATATGAACTTCACGTTCAGGTACTAAACATTCACTAATCAAAAACTTAGAAACATCTAAACCTGCAAACTTATCGCGATTTTCCTGACTCACATAGGTGTCGGTTGCACAGCCAGCAAGAAGCAAAGCGCTCATTACGCCGCTGACTAGGCTAATAGTTATTTTCATCTTACTTTTTGTTTTCAATTTTTAAGTCTCTACTTTCACCCTCTTTGGGCTGGCTTAAATCTTACCGACTAAGTTAATGAACACGCCTGAAGCGTCATAATCATCATCGTTGGTTAAATCACTATCAAACGCAGAGAAGTTATAACCAATGCCCATTTTTAGGTTCTCACCAATGTGCTTGTTCACAGAGACCAATGCGCCGTGCTCTAACTCATCATTGAGTGTGTCTGTTTTCCAGTGATATTCACCCGTTACATCCCACTCTTTCATCATACGGTAAGAAGCACTAAGCCCGTATAAATCGATGTCGCTTTTAACGATCTCATTCGCGCCAGAAGCACGCTCAAAAGCTTGTTCTTTATCTTTATGCGCATACTTAGTACCGACATCCCAATGCTGATCAATTGAGTAGATCGCTTCCACCTCAATGATTTGGCTGGTTTCATCTTGATAATCCACATCGCGATCCAGTTGGTCGAAGTCCGCAATGTAGGTGTAACGGCTTAGTAGATTCAATCGATCGTTATAGATCGGACGATAAGCTAGACCACCTGTGGCTTCGGTGAATTTAGCCATGGTTTCGCCTGTGGTTTCACTCTCTGTGATTGAGTAGTTGTACTTACCAAACAGCGTGTACTCTTCCGTTAAGTGGTGCGTGTAACGGTTAGTCGTCACGATTTGTTGCAGCTCACGTTGTGCGATTTCTGGGTCGTCTTCACTCTTGTCCACTCGGTATTCGAATTTGTGGTTTAAGGTGATGTCATCCAGATCTATCGAGGCATTGAAACTGATGGACTCACGCTCTGTTGTGATGTTCTGGTCATCTTCGATTTCACCCAGTTGATATCCGATGCCCATTTCAACATCTTCCGTCACGTCGTAACCAAAACCATAGGAATCAATTCGACCGTGACCATCGTTTTCATCGACGAATTGGTTCTCTTGGTAGAAATCGACACTGCTGGTGAGGTCTGCACGTTGCCCAACAATCACGTTATTTTGGCCTTCGTAGTTATCATCAACATAAGTAAGGTACGTAGAGTGGTCATCCGACACATCGTAAGTCACGGTCGCTTCAGCAACTTGGCCGCGGTCACCATCGGTATATTCACCACCTAATGACAAATCTTCCAGCACTTGGAATTCCGCACCAATCGATGCGCTATCGTTCTCGTCATAGTCATCCGACTGTGCGACTGTGGTTTGGCCTTTGATGTAGACGCTGTTATCGCTATCCCACATGTACTCCAATCTCACGCCCGCTAAGGTCGTATCACTTTGCTCATCGTTTTGGTTAAGCTCTTCAGTTTGCTGTCCGGCCGCTGATACCTTGATGTGCTGAGTGATTTTGACTTGGGTTTCGATCTCAATCGTTTCTGTATCTGTTTCAAGATTACCGTCAACATCACGCTCTTCGTTGGTTGAAAAACGGGAAAGCACCGCTAAACGATCGGTCGCTTGCAAACGAAGTTCAGCGCCATAGGCTTCTTGCTCTAGGTCATCGCTGCTGCTCGCGTAGCTGTATCCTGCGTCTTTGTCTCGATACCAAAGCTTGAAGTCATTGCCTACCGCACCAAAAATAGTTGGTGCAAGGTCATAGAGGCTCGTCACTGCGGTAATTTGAACGCTGTCACCCTCACGATCTTCTAAGGTATCGCCGATAGGTGTGAAGGTTAAACCACCGTCTGTAGAGACGAAGTTCGATTCAGTTTGCGTACCTTCACTGCGCGCGAACTCAGCCTTAATGTAAGTCCCCTCTGTCGCACGCAATGTTAAATCGGTGCCGTAAGACTCGTAATCTTGGTTATCTTTTTCTTGTGTTGCGTAAGTGACACCTACACCGATATGATCGTTAACCCAACCTTTTGCTCGTCCACCATACGACATGGCATCAAGTGAATCAGATCCTTGTGGGACGTATTCATAATCAACAACCAGATAGTTTTCATAGTCATCACCATTTTCGATCACACTGCCAAAACTACCGGACAAGATGTTATCAAGTGGCTTGGTCAGAATGATTCGGCCTTGATACGGGTCGAAGTCATAGTCGACACCCGGCTCAAGCGGGATTTCATTTTGTACTAGTCCAGATTCATCTTTTACTTTTACGTAAACCTTGTCACTTCCCGGTACTGCTTCACCGTGGCGAAGGAAATACAGAGAGCCGCCTGTACCTAAGAACTCATCATGTGCATATAAGGAGTCAGCTTCTGCCGTAAAACCGACCACGTTTAAGCGGTCTTCACCGTATTGTGTGGTATCTCGAGTACGGTAATCGGCTTTGAAACCATATAGGCTACGGTTGTAATCGTTATTCTCAGTGCCGGTTAATCCTGTGTTGTAGTTACCCCACAAGTATTGCGATTTGTCGTACTCAACATTGAGGTAAACCTTACCCTTGGTGTTAACCACTTTTTCAATGTTTGAGCTGTCACCATAGTTGCCGTAATAAAGCTCATCATCGTCTTCGAGAATATCGAACACATCCGAATCGTCTGATGCGAATGGATGTTTGAACATGTCTTTTATCTCACTTTCTCGAGTATCAAAGTGAGTGGTCACGCGAAGCTTATCGCCAAATTTACCCTGACCAAAGTACGCCAAACGACCTTGGTTATAGATGTCATCTTGATATTGGTCATCGACGCTCAATGCATCGCTGTTACCAGAAACGTTGTTCTTCCCAACATAGAGATCAGCCAAACCCGTTTGAGCGTAGTACGTATCTGGAATACGGACGTATAGCTTATAACGACGCTCATCGCCGTTATCAAATACAACCTTAGTTGGGAAAATGTAAGAGTCTGTCGGTAGATACTGTTCTGCGTATAAGTTGCCATCTTCGACGTCAAACTCGTCTTCACCTATGATAACCTTATCAACGCCTTTCAAACCGGTACCAATGAACTTGGCTAAGCCGGCATTAGTCGGGATGTTGTGACGCATCAACTTGGCCTGTCCGTAGCTTTTGTCTTTGCTCTCTTCATCGTCGTTATCGTTACGGTCGATGTCCACTTCAGAGTCAGGCTTCACCAAATCCGTTACACCAACCGTGGTCACGTCCATGTTGCCATCTTTGTCCCACGCTTTTAGGCGGAACATCAGTTGATCACCAACCTCAAACTGGTAGTCGACATCGGTTTGACCATCCCAACTGATGTCAGAGTCGTTTGCCAATTTATCGCCATCAAGCACAGCGATTGGCTCAGATAAACCAAAATCGCCGACACGGTACACCTCTAACTGGTACTTTTTGATGTAGTAACCATAGTTGGTGGTAATGGTGAAACCGACGCTGTCACGCAATGTGCCTTGTTCCACATCTAATTCATCACTGACGCTGACGTCTAATACGGGGTCAAAGCGAGTGATGTCGCGGCTTACCCAAATCGCGCCTTGTTCAAGGTAAATACGTGAGCTGTCTTGCGCTTGGTTAGGCTTGGTAATTTCAATGCCCGTTGTCTCAGAACCAAGCTTTTCAAGCTTGCCTGTGTCTTTGGCCAGTGCCATTGCAGGGATCGCAGCCAACACACACGTGGCTACACGGGACTTACTAAATACTTTCATACAATTTCCAGATACGGTTCCAATGGCCTACTGCTGTTCACTTTCTTGATCTTTGCGATGCACGCTAAAGTTGAACTTGGTGAGCTTGTTCGGGGTAATTCGCAACACTTTCGGGTTTTCGCTCACCACTTCCATAGAGGTGGATAGCGAGTCAGTGTCCAACTTCACGAGGAAGTTCTTACCTTTCTTATTGAGTACCCATTGGTCGGGCACGTGGTAACGACCGTACTGGTCTGTGTAAATAACGATTCCCTCAACCGTCATCAACTTAACGCCCGGAATACCATCTTCGTAAATACCTTTGTTCTCGATAACGATTTCCCACAGGTAATCCTCGCCATCGCGATACAGGTTTCTGGTTACATTGAGGTTCTCCGCGCTCAGTCCCTTTTTCTTATCCGATTCATGCTTAAATTGAATCTGACCTTGCGCATCAAACTCGATACGGGATCCCGCATCGGTCGTGACATAGAAATCAAAGCTCTGCTGGGTGCGAGTCTTGAATTGAATCACCACTTTGCTGGTTTCTGGCAGCGTGCGATTTACTGAGTGACCCCAAAGATCACCAAGCTCCAAACCTTGCTCAAGTGCTGTGGTTATTGCGCCATCTTTAACAGCAATGTCTTGTCCATCCCGAATGATATGTGTTGAGTCGGCGATGTAGCCTTGTGTTGCCAAGTTCGCGGTTAACTCCACATCAAAGGCTGTGGCATCGGCTTGGAATCCATCCTTGTTGTGATCTTCAAACACCTTGCCGATGATCGAAGAAGTATCGAATACCTTGTCCGGTTCAATCGTCACTTTAGCTGTGTCTCCATTGGATACCGCTAACCCATCCACTTTAGCGACAGCTGTGTTGATATAATCACCGAAAGTGGCACCGACCGATACTCGTAATAAGTAACGAATACGCAGCTTCTCGCCCGGTTCAAAGTCCAACGAGGTGAACATGAGCTTGCCGGTGTCTGACGGCTCTTGAGTGATCACTTGGTCATCTTGTGTACCAAACTCACCATCAATACCACTCAACACAATTTCTGAAGTATCCACGATGTATTTCAGACCACCTGGGTAACGGTCCTCTACAGTTACGTTCTTGAAGTACGATTCATTGTTGTTTTCAACGATGATCTCGTATTCAACCGCGTCGCCGACTTGCGCCGTGTCTTGTAACGCAGATTTCGTTAGCTCAAGTACCCCAGAGTTATCTGGAATTTTCTTAATGTGATTAGTGACGCTGTCGCTGGTTTCGGTACCATCCGATTCCGTCGCGATAAAGGTATTGGTGATGTCGTCATCCAAGCCTTTGCCTAGCGTACCCACCACTTCAAATGCGAAAGCATTGCGCTTTTGAGACTTAAGGTTAACGGTGGTATCTAAGTCTGTACTTGATGGGAAGCTATGACGTTGAATCACTGCACCCGTTTCATCGACTTCTACCCCTTCAATCGTCCAGTCGGTAAACACTTCGTTGCCAACACTGTTCTTCAATTCACTGATTTCATCCGTTAGACGAACGTTCGCAGCATTACCCAGACCGTTATTGGTGACCGCTAAGTAGTAAATAACACTGTCGTCATCTTCGGTGTATTCTGGTTTATCAGAACGTTTTTCAACAACCAGATCAGCACCGACTGGAGGTAGATTCAAAGCCGATACTTGATTACCCGTTATCTGTTTTGATGCATCAGATTCCTTTGTGTTTTTAGAACGAGTATGTGCCGTTGAACTACCTGTTAAATCGAGGTAATAGCCAAAAACATCGATGTTGGTCAGCATGTCTTCGTTAACCGTCAAGATGAAGGTGTAATCAATCTTGCCACCCGGTGCGATGTCAACGACCGTGGCCAAATCTCTATCAACGTCAAAGGTACCCGGTTGCGTCTCTGCTCCTTCCCATGTCACACTAAGCGTCCCTTCATCAAAGGAATTACTGTGTGAGCCATCAATATGGTCTCCCATTGATTCAGCAAACTGGGTATAGAGCGCGACATCTTTCGCGATACCACGACCAATATTTTGCACCACTAAGTGATACTCAACCTGCTCGCCCGGTACGTAATAAGGTGCGTCGGTAAAGAGCTCTGCCTGAACAACGGCTGCGACAGTATGAACTGGAGGGCTCACCACATCGCCGCCATCGACTTGCGCGGTGTTGACGATACGTCCCGTCGCTGTATCCACCACAGTACCTTTTGAGCGGAAAACGACCGTACCGTGTGGAGCGATATCAACACTGTATTCTGTTGGACTGATTTGTTCGGCGGTCGTCCCCACAGTGGTTGATTCCACTACCATAGAAGTTGTGCCAGAAACAAAGGCTGGGCCTGTTGTATCGTCGTAATACTCAACTTCAATCGTACTCATGTCGTCGACAACACTGAGATCATTGATGTTGTTGTTTGAGGTATTCTGAATAGTGATCAGGAACTCTAATTCCCCACCCGGAACATATTCCGTCTGCACATTGGTTTTCGTTGCAACAAACTCAGAATCTTTCGGTGTCATTACTACCGTAGAATCTTGTTGAGTACCGTTATAAGTGATGGTTGCTGTGTTACTGATTTCGCCAATTGCGGTATTGCGAATCCGAGCTTCAACATAGAACGTCACGGTACTTTGTGGCGTAATATCCATGTTGGCGTCGATGTCTTCACTCAACTCAAAGCTCTCTGGGTTCACCACTGTGCGGTCATCACTTGCTTCAAAGCTGACTTCCCACATAAGGAATGCAGGCTCTTTTGTCTCAGTCGTCGTGTCGACTTCAATACCGCTGATGATGTCTTGCAATTCAACACCTGAAGCAAAAGCATCTGAGCTGTTGGTCACAGTGATCTCGTAATGGCTTAACTTTGTCACTTCATATGCAGGCGTATCGACTGTTTTTTCGATAGACAGTGTTGCGAGTACAGGTGTACTCGTCGCAGTATCGTCAAAAGTCGTGCCGTCGAAGGAGGCTGATGCCAAGTTCGTGATATCACCTGTTGCAAGTGCATTGGTTGTCACCTGAATCGTGAAAACAACGCTATCTTGAGGAGCAATATCTAACGTTTCGTTAAGATCTTCGCCAATCGTTGGAGCAGGCACTGGCGTCTCACCCGTTGTTGAGGCTGCCGAGATTTGGATTGAAGCAGGCTCAAAGGCTTGCGACATCTCACCACCAGCAATTGTGGTTTCAACAGACTGCAGCGCATCCTCAATGGCAACATCTTCTGCCCAGCCTAATCCGTTGTTTGTCACGGTCACTGTATATTGCAGAGCTTCTCCCGGAAGGTACTCCGCCTTATCAACCTCTTTTGTAATTTCGACTTGCGCATCTTCAGGAATGTAAGTCGCGTCTGCGGTGTATTCACCATCATCACCTTCAACTGTAACCACATTGGTGATCTCACCTTTGGCTTTGTCGTTTACGGTATTTGTCACAACAAATGAGTAGCTGTCACCAGGGTGAATGCTGTAAGTCGCGCGGTAACCTTGAACAGTATTGGACACATCTTTACGAGCGTTCAGTGCTGGGTCGCCACTTCCATCAAGTTGTTCATCACTGATGATCCAGTTGCCAGTCAGTGCTTGCTCTTGATCTGGGCTATTCGCTACTTCTGTCATGATGGTATCGATGCGATCCGTCAGGACCTGATCCACAAGATAGCCTTCCCCAGTATTCGCGATGGTGATCTTGTATGAGATAGGTTGACCCGGTTGGTACTTAGCATCAGGTTCAGCTATCGGAGTTGCTTCTTTGGTTAGCACCAAGTTGCCCGCTTTTGGAGTGATGTACCCCTCTCTTAGACGAATCATCTTTGAGTCGTCTAAACCATGTCGTAAATAAGCGGTATTGGTAAAACGACCTATTGCGTCATCACGAACCTTTCCTTCGATATGAATACGGACAAGCGTATGCTGATCACCGCCACCAGTGCCTGTGTCATCACGCCCTGAGATCTTGAGAGATTCGGCTGGCAGATTAATATCTGGGCTGTTTTTCCCTACTAATTTATCTAGCTCTGAGAAGTCATTCGCATTTGGATCTAGAGGAGCAGAGTTAGCAAGAACCTCATAATCAACCGTCCACTGCGTGAGTGCCGTTTGCATCGAACCATCGACAGTTTCGACTTCAAAGCCACTGATCATGTCGCGGATTGAGAACAAGCCAGTGTCAACATCATCATTGGTAATATCGATGTAGTAGTTAATCGTGCCGCCCGGTACGTAGTCTGGTGTGTCGGTCCACTTATCAACGAGAATGTTGGAGCGACCTGGGTTCAAGACGATGTCGTTAGTGTCATCGCCATTAACCTGCGCCGTATTGGTGATAGTGCCAGTTGCTGATGTTGAGACCTTACCTTTCACATCAAAAACTATACGCTCACCAGGACGAAGGTCGACCGTCGCATCTAACGGGACACTTCCGTTGTAATCACCCTGTACGTCATATGAACCCGCTGGCTCCTCCGCAATCGCTGTAGACCACTCAGAGAACGCATCATCACCATCTTCCGTTTTAATGGCATGAATGGCATCAATAACACTCACATCATTGGCGATACTGTCACCCGTATTCGCAAGCGTTACTTGATACTCGACGTCTCCACGCGGCGCGTAGTTACAGCCCTTTCCGTCACTCGAAGGCACGGTACAACCAACAGATTCACCATCGGTATAAACTAGGGTTTTGAAGTAATCGAGCTCAACCGCTTGTGGCGGGATCTTTTCAGATGTAGCAGATTCACCGTCTGCCGTTACTCGGTTGGCACTGATGGTGCCCAATGCGTCATCACGTATCACGCCGGTTGCTTTAAACGTCAGCACTTCACCTGCGGCGATATCTGCTTCGATATTTAGATTGTGGTTTGCGTTGTAGTCCGGAACATAAGTATCAGCGTTAGCATCAATACCATTGCTTACTTCATGAGATATTTCGCTTGAAACAAACGCCGATTCTACGTCCCCGCCAATAACTTCGACTTGAACGTTGCTCATCACATCTTTGATGTGCACATCGTTAGCCCAACCATTTTCTGGGTTAGCCACGACAAATTCATACTCGACTTGGTCTCCCGGCAGGTAAGTGTCGCCATCAGAGAACGGTTTACCATTCACCGATACCACACGTTTAGAAACACTAATCTTGTTTTCAAGCGGCAGTAGATTCGCACTTCGAACACCGCCGTCGTAACTCGCTCTGTTGAGGATTTCACCTAATGCATCCTCGCGGATGACACCATGAATGATAAAAGTCAGGCTTTCTTGAGGTGCGATAACAATGTCGTTATCAATATCGACATTGTTGCCGGAAACAAAGTCAACCGCATCCGTAATAGAGCCAGCCGCTGCAGTTTTCTCTAGGTCCACTTCCCAGCCAGACAAAAATGGCTGCCCGACAGGGTCGCTGCCTGTTGATGAGACATCTTCTGCGATACGTGTCTCAATCGCCGAAATGGTATCTTCTAGGCGAGAGCCATACTCAGTGCCGTTACCTGTATTTTTAATCTGAACGCGGTAGTAAACCTCGCTTTCACCAGGCGCTTGGGAGTAATGTTCTTTCTTACTCGATAGGCCAGCATCGGAGAACACTTGCTTGCTGAATGCAATTTCGGGTTCTGACATTGACGCTGGCGGAGAAACGGCAATGAATTCATTTCCGTTGTCTTCGCCCATGTAAGCTCTGTTAGTGAACGAGCCTACTGCTTTCGGGCTAATCTTGGCTTTAATAACATAACGCACGAATGCAAGTGATCCTGAGCGACCAAAGTTATCCGCCGAGATATCAAAATGTGTATCAATAGGCTGGTTATCTCGAATCGAGTTATCGACATCAGGGTTTGAGATTCCAGAACCGTCTGAGAAGGTTTCAATTGTCCAACTATCAAAGGCTGGGCCACGAGAACCATCAAAGTACTGTGTGTTAATTTGGTCAATGTCGTCACGCAAACTCATATCATCAACGTGAGCGCTAGAGACGTTCTCGATTAAGATTTCGTACTCAACGTATCCCCCAGGCATATAACTTGTCGCCCCTGGCATTGGATTATCATCAGCATCGTAGTAAGCGAGGATGTTCTTCTCAAAATCGACTTTGCGCGCTTCTTGTTGGATGTTATGAGAAATCGTATCGCCATCGACAGTCAACACATTCACGATTCCGCCATTCGCTTTGTCGTTGATGGTCGCAACCACTCGATACTCAAGTGTCGCTCCCATCGGAATATCCGCTTGAAGATTGAGATTACTGTCCGTTGAGGTATAGACATTACCCGCGCCCACACCAGCATCTACGTAATCAGAATCGGTACCAGAAGCAATGGATGTAATGGTCCAGCTTGAATACGCAGGCCCGGTCGAGCCATCAACGAGATCAACGGTGATGTCTTTTAGGTTGTCGACGATTGGGATGTCGTGAGCGTTACCTTTACCATCGTTCTCAACCACTAAATGATAAGTCACCGTTTTACCTGGTTCATAAACCACTTCATCGGTTGTTTTATCAAAATCCAAGTGGTAATCATCGGGCAGCACTACGGTATCTCGGTAGTGAATATCACCCGTCGCATCAGGTCTGACGATACCCGTAACGGTGTAAGTCACGTCTTCCCCAGCGTCGATATCAATGGAAGTCACGATATCAGTATCGTTCTTAACATCACCGTCGTTTTTGCCATCGGTTGTTCCCGCATTTGCAGGGTCACTCTTCGCAACGGCAACCGTAAACTTCTTCATACCCGCCGCATCATCGAAGAACGGATTACCAAACGTACCGTCTTGAAGTTCAACCGAGATACCATTAATCAGTTCATTGACGTCAACATTATTGCGGTAGCCATGGCCATCCTGGGAGTTGTACTTGATGGTATAGGTCAGCTCATCACCCGGTGAGTATCGATTAATATTGGTTGAGCGAACCACGCCACCATTGTTGTGAACTTGGTGGTTTTCAGCCACGGCACGTTTTGCATACTCACAGTCATTGGTACATCCAACATCACTGCTGTGGATTAGCACCGCTTCATTGCGGATGATTCCAGCGTCTCTATCAGCAACACCACTGGACACCGCATTATCTTTAACTCGGGCTTTGATACGCACTGTCACGAAGTCTTTAGCAGGAATAGAAATCGGTAATTCGACATCTTTAGTCGTTGGCGAGCCAAAGCCCGAACCAGTATCAACCGACCAATACTCAAACGGATTTTGAGCGAGAAAATCTTCGGCTTCCCCATCTTTATCGTTAGCCAGTGTTGTGGTGATATCGTTCAGTCGGTCCATAAAAATAAGATCGGTTTCTTCAGTATCACTATTGTTGCCAATAACAATGGTATAAGTGAGATCTTCACCCGGAGTATAACGAACTACGTCCGTCGTTTTGGCCAGTGAAACGTTGATGTCATAGGCGCTGTTCGAGTTATCTATTTGTGCCGAAGAGCTGTGCTCACGGTCTGTGATAGGGTCATAAACATCAACACGGTTTGATACTTGGTCTTCTTCATAATCAGACCTAACCACACCACTTACTTCATAGTGCACCCAGCCACCAGGAGTGATATCTACGTTAGTATCAATATCAGCATTGTCAGAGATATCACCGTAGCGCGAGCCCGGTTTGTCTGTATTGGTTGTTCCGACAATCGTCCAGCTATCAAAAAAGTTAAGCGCTGAAATACTATCTTTTATCTGTGCATCATTAGCGTAACCAACGCCTCGGTTGTAGACGTAGATATCAAACGACGTTCGCTCACCGCCCACAAACTCTGCGCTTTGAGCGGTTTTATCAACCACAAGATTAGGCTCACTTGGGTGAGTACGAACAGTATCCGATAGGTTAGTATCTGGGCCCGTTACCTTGGCGGTATTGCTAAACGATCCCCATAGGATTTCAGTATCATCACTTCGATCAAGCTGTCCAACAATGGTGTAGGTGATAGAAGCGCCGGGAGGGATTTGTGCCGTAGCATTAAGGTCATTATTATCCGAAAAGTCACCAGGGTCGGTTACGGCGAGTACCCAAGGAGAGGCAGCCTCTTTTTGAGCGCTGATAGTCCAAGATGAAAATACCGGTTTGGTTTCACCCGGCTCATGAAGAAGCTCAGCCTCTATCGTGCTGATTTCATCTTTAACGTTAATATTAGATGCAAAACCATTCCCTTCCGGGTTGCTCACCTTAATCGTATAGGTGATTTCGGTCGTCGTGTCGGTATAGGCATTTTGCTCATTATGCCCATCTACACGCTTGTCCAGAGTGAGGTAATAATCACGTGGATAAGCTCCTCTATCGGAGTAAAGCACACTGTCTACCGTCACTTCATTTCGAATCTCATCATCGGCAATTGGGTTTACGACCGCCGCAATGCTATAAATAATCTTATCGTGTGGGGCTAACTTAGCCTTCTCATCTAAGATCACTTTATTATTTTGATTGCCTTCAATTTGACCAGTAAAGCCAGGATCACTGTTTGTCGAGATAGAGCCATCAGAAGCATAAGATTTCGCCGTAATCACCCAACTCAAATACGCTTTAGTCGGCGTATCGTTAATAGACTGAGTCATGATAGAGACTAAATCATCATGAACCGGCACATCAATCGCATAGCCGTCACCGTTATTCTCTACCGTGATGTCATAATTTAGTGTGCCACCAGCTGAGTAATAACGAGAATCCACTTCCTTTTGGACTTTTAATTTCGAGTTTGGCATTTGGACACCAGAGCCAGACTCGCTTAGGTTATCGCCCAAACACAAGCCTGCATCCGTACCATCATCAACAATTTGACCCACGCTGGTGTCAGCCACTCTTGCGGTCAATCTGTAATGAACGACACCTTCAGGCGCGAGGTCGAGTTTTAAATTGATGTCGTCAGTCGTCCACGCACCATAGTTAAACGAACCATAATTTGTGCCGTCACCACTACGATCACTCACCTCTAATTTCCATTCAGAGAATGCTGAACCCAGGCTGCCATCCGTCTGCTTTGTCACGATACATGCAAATTTATCGACAACTTCAATATCGTTTGCGAAGAACTCAGAATCCTTATTCGAAACAACAATGTCGTAAACCACTTCATTCTGACCAGATACCCCTGGTACATACGTAGTGTCAGTCGTTTTCTTGTTGCGAGTAATTTGGCTCGATGAAGAGTGGATGACTTCTTTAGTGTCTAAAGGATTTGTTAGCACGTCACCAGAATCTGCCGAGCCATCTGCATCCACTACACGTGCGATAACTTCAGGAATGGCACCAATGGAAACTGGACTTACATCAACCTCCACTGAGTAAAGAATTTGCTCACCTGGATAAATAGAGACGACATCATCCAGCGATTTATTAGATTCAACGCCACTATCCGCTAATTCAGAGCGGCTGTTGGGACCTAGATTAATAACTTGGTTGGTCCAAGACTCATACGGGTTGCCAGTTATGTCATCAGCGTTCTTGTCGGTCCCGATGTCGTTACCTAAGTCGGTCTTAAGATCTTCCAAAAGCTGCTGAACAGAATAGTGATAAGCAATCCCGGAGTCTTCTTTGTTGGTTACCTTGACCGTGTAAGAAAATTTGTCATCAACCAAGTAACTGTCTGATTGATTTAAGGTATGGATAAGAGAGACGTTTGGCGCAGTGGGCGGCGTGGTTAGCACATCAGCAGAAACCAAAGCATCTCGAGTTTCAGCTGTCACATCACCATTAACAATATCGCCGACTAAATTGTCGGCAACAGTAGCTTCGATGGTGTAAGTAATCGATCCGCCGATATCTATCGAGGCATCACTGACAACTAAATTCCCCGATGAGCTAAATGTCCCGGCGTCACTTTCATCCCCTTCGACAGAAGCCGAATTCACGTTGGCAGTAAAAGCCGGTTCAAGTGCACCTTCGATATTCAGCGCCTTGATGTCAGCGATAGCATCTTGAACGTCAAGAGCATTAATAACAGTGTCACCGGTATTCGATACCTTGATGGTATAGGTAAGCTCATCATTCAGTTGGTAGTG
Source organism: Vibrio sp. Isolate22 (assembly GCF_022398115.1). Classification (NCBI taxonomy): domain Bacteria; kingdom Pseudomonadati; phylum Pseudomonadota; class Gammaproteobacteria; order Vibrionales; family Vibrionaceae; genus Vibrio; species Vibrio sp. Isolate22. The sequence continues at coordinate 19,040 of NZ_JAKEUW010000064.1, forward strand.
AGTCTTATCAACTGACACCGTAATGTCGTGTTCATATAGGCCTCGTTGAATGGACTCTGTATTTGAGTCCACCGAATCTAACGGCCCAGAACTCGCCGTCGCGAAGTTATCAATCGTTCCCGCAGCTTGATCAGAAACCATTGCAGACATTGTGTAGGTCACCGAACCACCTGCGGCAACACGCACGTCAGTTGCTTCTAGGTTTCCAAAACGATTAAACGTGCCCGCAGATGAAAGCACCGTCGAATGCGCTTGGATCGTAGCCTGAGTAAACGCGTTTACACTCTTGCCTTGGTCATCTGTCGTCAGAATATTGAGTAGCTCATCTTTAACGTCAAAGTCACTAATGGCTTTGTCTGACCCATTAGTTAAAACAAGCGTGTAAACCACCTCTTGTCCATTGTCATAAGATGCACTATCTACGGACAGATCCATTTTTAGCCCTGTAGTGTCAGCTTGGGCGGAGAATGGAATCAATAAAATAGATAAGAAAAAGGCAAGGTTGTATCTGAACATTAACGCGCACTTCACAGTAGATTGACAAGTCTCCAGGCTAAATGCCATAGATTTGACGTCACTATTTTGGCATTTCGCCTTTTTAGGGACATGCGCAACATACAGATCAATCAACCCAAACAATTAACATCCGTAAAAAACAAATTACTGAGGATGTTAAATAGAGAGTCTGATGTCTAAATTAGAATCGAGACATTGAGTTAATTATCAGAAGGTTAATGTTTTAATGAGTGAGTTTTCACAGTTGTTACGTAACTTCAGAAAGGAACTTCAATTTACACAAACAGAATTTGCAACCTACTTGAATCAGCTGGATGATGAATTTAATGCGGTTGACGTCGTAACGATAAATCGTTGGGAAAACAATAAGGTAAAGCCAAGTACATACAAAGCACTCAAGATCTTACAGTACCTTGGCGGAGATTTGTTTGAGACAATAAAGAGCTTCAAGTCCGAACAAGAAGATACGCTAATCGAAACGTTTTTTAACGAATCCCATGGCTCATTTCAAAGTCGAATTTCAGCTCTAGCAGGCCTCAATAAAAAACAAGGTCAACGCAATTTTAAGTCACAGCCTTTAATGTCAGAGCCACGTGACACTAGCGTTATCGACAGAATCAAACTACTTTCTAAATTCACAAAAGTCGACATTTCGCCACTGGACCAAATTGATTTATATCTCTATTACTGTGAGAAAAAAGCACATGGTCACAAGTTCATCAATACAGATGGCGACATTGTGAGTCACAACGTAGGCTTTTTCTTTGAAGACCATCAATTTGAGATATTAAAAACTCAAGAGCTAGATCTCAGACTGGCCTGCTCTTTAAATTCAGGCAAAAGCATAAATTATTTTAATATAAGCTCACACTCAGAGACAAAAGATCATGTTATTGAGCATATAGTTTCAGATATACAGTTACTTTCTCAGAACAAAAATATTAAAAAGTATTCTGTTTTAGTAAAAGATCCCAACATGATGAAACTCTTGAAGGGCCTAGGGTTTGAAGTATTTAAATTTTCAGAACCTTCTGCTAAAAAATGTAATATCACGTTCAAAGATAAACATTATGGCTACTGTATATTAACGATTGATAAAATAGACTATCTGACGAATCGGAACGTAATGTCACTAATCAAAGATGAATACTCTACCATGATGAAATTTCCGAAATTACTTCGCGAAGCGCGCAAGAAGTTGAAGTTAACGCAAAAGGATTTTGCAGCATACATTAATCACTTAGATGATGAATTCAGCTCTGTAGATGTCGTAACGATAAATCGATGGGAAAATAGCAAAGTAAAGCCAAGTAACTACAAAGCCCTAAAGCTATTGGACTGCCTTGGTCTAGACTTGTATACAACGTTGAAGTCCTTTGATTCCGAAGATAACGAAGACACTGCACTACTTGAAGGTTTCCTGAGTGAACGGTTTTTTTCATTTCAAAGCCGAATATCATCTATCACTAAAGGGGATATTGAAGAAGGCTGCAACTGTAAGGTCATGCCATTGATGACAGATCAGAATGACAAAACAGTAATTGATAGAATAAAGCTGATTTCGCAATATACAAAGGTGGACCCTTCACCTCTTGAGACTATCGATCTATTTCTCTATTACAGTGAAAAAAAGGCCCATGGTAGAAAATTGGTCGATGTTAATGGCGATATTGTTAGTCATAGCTTAGGTTTTTTCTTCAATGAAGAGGTATTCGAGCAATACAAAAATAAGCGTCTACACCTTAAGCAAGCCTGCTCTTTAGATTCTAATCATAACTTAAATTACATTGTGGTTAGTGGTCACTCTGAGAAACGCGAACAATCTATTGCGAACCTGATTTCCGATATGAAGCTTCTTGCAAGAAATACGAAGATCAAGAAATTCTCTATGATGGTCAAAAATCCCAATGCATTGGATGTAATGAAAAAACTTGGATTTGAAATCTATAAATTCTCAGAGCCAACAGAGGAACCCTCTAACATTACGTTTAAAAACAAATCATACACATACTGTATTCTAACGATCGATAAAATAGAGCTACTTAGCAATAAGCATGTTATTGCATTTATTAATAAGTATGGTTAATTTTTAACAAGCGTAAATTATAAGAAAGCCACCTTATCAACGGTGGCTTTCTTATATTCTCATTAATTTGATTCGAGGCTCTCAACTTAATATCGACAACCGCCTAGATATTACCTCCTGATAATCACGGCAATTGCGACTGAATATCTGCGAGCACCTCATCCAGCCCTTCCCCTAGAGCTTCGACAAGCGATTCATACCCCGACTCTTTTAATGGCGTATTAGATTCAAATTCCGCTCGTGCTAATTCCACGTCTTGCTCGCTCAGTACCCAAGTTCCTTTTACTTCAGCATTGCCAGTGTAAGAACCATTGAACTGCTCGAAAGTAATAATCAACTCTTTATCCGACTCCCCTGAAGCATCGGAAGAGTCAATACGCTCTTCAAGTAACCCTTCTAGGTTCTCGGCCCAAACATGTTTACGCGCAGAAACCAGTTCATTTTCAGACTTGCGATACGCAATGCCGATGGTGTCGAGGTAATCTGGTAAGTCGACTCGGGTTTTTACCTTGAATATCGGCTTATCCAGCGTACTTTCTGGTAGAAGATAAGCATGAGTGCCATCAGTGGGAGAAGAGCACCCTAAAAGCCCGAACGATACAATCAGTGATATAAATAGTTTTCTCATTATTCCACTCCCTTAACTGGAATCGGGTCTTCTTCCACATCACTACCAAACACCAACGCATTGGGTTTGTCGTTTAAAACCTTGATCAACGGGCGAAGTTCTTTTAGCACATGCTCTAACTCTTCAGACGCGCTGATAAGCTGTTTATAAGCATCTGAGTCTTCATCATAGCTATCTAACGTCGCCTCAAGCTGCGTCATGGTTTCACTGATATCTTGTGGCAAGGCTTTGGCACCCTCGCTATCAAGTAGTTCATCCATACTCTTCAAGGTGCTATCTAATGAAGCCAGCGAACCATTTAGGTTGGCGATAGTGGCATCCAATGGAAGCTCATTGATCTTATCTAAGAAATCGGTGATCTGTTTTTGAATCTCCGTTAAGCCACCAGCGACAACAGGGAACACAGGGTAACCATCAAATTCTCTTGGTTCGTAAGGCTCTTCGTCTTCATAAAAGTTGATATCGACAAACAGTGCCCCGGTGAGAAGGTTACCCGTTTTTAAGGTCGCTCTTAGCCCCTCTCCCATCTGCAGTTTTACGCGCTCTGCAAAGGTTTTGGCATTCACGGCTCTGAAGACTTCAGAAACTCGCTCAATTTCGAGTTTAATTAGAATAGGAATACGGTTCGAAACCTTGCCATCTTTGTCCATACGTATCTGCAACGGCACGGTATCCACGGTACCAATGCGCACCCCCCGATACTCAACCGGTGCCCCTTTTCTTAAGCCGCGGACTGACTCTTCGAACAACAATACGTAATCTAAAGACTTGGTGTATTTCCCCTGCAATACCGCGTCGTAATTATCATAAAGCGTGTACTCTTTTAAGTTCTCTTTGATTTGGGCGCCCGGTTTAATGCTCTCGGCCACATCAAAACTTACGCCACCAGTCAGAATACTCTCAATCGAAGCAAAGTTGACGTCTAAGCCGTTGGCACCGAACCTCACGTCAATGCCTGAAGAGAGCCAAAACTGTGTTTTTTCGAAGATAAGCCCATCATAGGGAGCAAAGATGAACAGTTGGTATTTACCCTCTTTCTTTTGATAGTCGAAACTGGTTTTTTCTACTCGCCCTACCACGAAACCATGGTGTAACACCGGTTCACCAACTGAAAGTTGATTCGCTTTATTGTGGGAAACAACAACCCTGATACCTTTGGTGTCTGGACCCGCTACTGGAGGTGTATCCAACACATCAAACCTCAATTGGGCTTCACTCGATTTACCAGGTTTGAGCTCAATGTAAGAGCCCGACAAAATAGTCTCAAGACCGCTAATCCCGTCAGTGCCTACATGCGGTTCCACTACCCAAAACTGGGTCTCAGCATTGATCATACGTGAAGCTTTCTTATCTATTTGAGCTTTTGCAATGATGTATTCATAGTCTTCACTCAGAGCGACATCGGTAATGGTACCCACATGCACATTCTTAGATTTTATCGCCGTTTTGCCCGCTTCAATACCAGACGCATCCGGTAAGATCAGAGTGATCTCTGGCCCGCGATTATTGAAGTATTGAAATAGCATCCAACACCCCACCAAAACCGCAATGATTGGGACAATCCAAACGGGCGACAACTCACTTTTCTTTGATACCTTCGCATCCGAAGTACTTTGCTTTTCCATGTATTTCACACCTCTTTGAGGAGATTACTTCCATATAATTCGAGAATCGAAAATCATCGCTGACAACATCGTAAATATCACAACGGCCGCGAACGACAGCGCCGCAGGACCCGGATAAATCGCCATAACGCCATCCAATTGAACCAATGCCACCAATATTGCGACGACGAAAATGTCTATCATCGACCAGCGACCAATGAACTCAGTCACGCGATAAACTTTAAGATAACGGTTTGCCTTTTGCTCAGTCAGGCCATGCACCCTTTTGGCGTTCCAATAGAGATATGCCAATGCGACCATCTTCGCCATCGGAATAAACACACTCGCGATAAGAATGATCAGTGCCACAGGGTATGACCCCATATTCCAAAGTAAGATGACCCCTTCCATGATGGTTGAGCCTTCACTGGTTCCAAACGCAGAGGTATACATCATCGGATACAAATTGGTTGGGATATAAAACACGACCGAAGTGAACAACAACGCCCACGCAATCTGTAAATTTTTGACTGGCTCAAAGTGATGTAAATGAGTGTGACAACGAGTGCAACGGTGGAGGCTGTCGCTGTAATGGTGGACTTGCCCACAGATATGACACGCAAGATGCTGCTTGTTTTGAAATATGCTCCCGATCATTGGTTCTTGCGAGGCTTTGGTTGGTACCAAGCGATCCCATAACCAATCAAAATCGACTAAAGAGATGGTCTTGACCACCAGCATGGCATAGATACAAAACGCCCAAAACGACAAGCCCATCGAAACATCCGCCAAGGCGGCTATCTTAATCAAGCTCACTAACACACCAATCAAGAACACATCGACCATCAGCCACGGCTTCGCCCAACTCAAAGATTTGAGAGCAAGAATTGTAAATCGGTGGGAGGCGTAATTAATTCGCTTGTCGCGCTCAACCAAAAAGCAGAACCACAATGAAAGCACCAAAAAGTAAGCAGGCAAAAGAATCACCGCCAAAAACAACAGCAAAGCAATCAAACTGTTATCCATGCGATTCATCATGTCGACAGCTTGGTACAGCGTGATTTGTTGGCTAATACCTTGAACACTAAATGACATGTACGGGAAAGTTAGGCTCATGATTAATGTAATCAGGCTCGCCAACGCATAAGCGATTACGCCCTGCTGTTTATGATGCCCCACACTCGATAAAGTATGAGCACACCTTGGGCAAGACGCTTCGCTACCTGCAGACAACTCTTCAAACTGACTAACCAGTCCGCATTCATGACATGACTTGGTAAAGCGCTCCGGCAATGAAGTTCCCTCTCAATCTTAATACGCAACTAGACACTTTAGGTAAATATAAGTAAGGGTTGGATTTTTTGCCAATGCGTACACCATTAAACGAACGCAATCTGGTAAAAATGAGAGATGGAATGAAAAACAGATGACCAACAGGCCATCTTCTATGTTAACAATTGCAGCGATAGCAACGGGTTGGCATCAAATTAAGCTTTGTTTGAGCTTTTCTTCTAATGCTTGAACACACAGTTGGATGGCAATCGGCGTGTTTGAAGTAAAAGGGTTTAATGCGTAAACCGTATTGGTGGGTAATTCAAAGCTTGGCAGCACATCGACAACCTCACCCGATAACTGAGGAATGCAGAAATCTGGAATCACACCAATGCCAACACCCGATTTAATCAGCGCAAGACAACTGTGAAATGAATTGGTAACGCAGCTAGCTTGTTGTTGATAGACAAAGCCTTCTTCAGTTAGAGAACTAAAATGGTGTGTCACCTGCTTTCCCTGCCAAGAGTTTGCAATATAAGGAATTGATTCAAGCTCACGCTCACGCATACTTGCGACGCCACACAACACATCTTTAAACTCACCTAATCGCTTCTGTTTTAGATTACTGTCACGAGAACTGCCCACTCGTACCGCAAGATCAATATCATGCTCCATGAAATCTAAGTGTTGGTCATCACTGATCAATTCCGGCTTTAGCTTTGGATACTGTTTCATCAGCTCCGCAATAACAGGCGCCACCAGCAAATCCATCAAAGCATTCGGAGCTGTGATACGAATCCGTCCCTGAGGCTCTTCCAACTCCGATTTCGCCATATCCCACGCCGATTCAGCGATCACGTTAATATCCTTACAACTTAAATAGAAGCGCTCTCCCATACTGGTCAAGGTTTGTCTTCGCGTTGTTCGTTTAAGAAGCGAAGCACCAAGCTCTTGCTCCAAAATTTTTAGATGCTGACTAACAACAGATTTAGACAACTCTAGTTTTTCAGCCGCGGCTGATACGGAGCCTTGCTCTACAATATGAGCGAAAATCGACATCTGTTTTAGCTTACTCATCTTATTGTTCTCTTTTTACAAACAGTATTTTCTATTATCTCTGTTTTTCAAATCAATTACCAAGACTAAACTACATTCAACTTATCGAGATAACCAATCAAAACACAGTGTTTGGAAGAAGACTGTTATGGAGAAAACAATGTCAAACAATCAAGTATTAGAAGCGTGTAAGCAAGGCATTAACGCATGGCAAAAAGCATTCAACAGTCAAGATGCGAAAGGTTGTGCAGATCAATATACAGAGAACTGTGTAATGGAAGCTCGTCCATTTGGTACTTTTGAAGGTCGTGAAGCGATTCAAGCATTCTGGCAAGGTATCATGGACCAAGGTTTCAAAGACGTTGATTACACTGATGTGAAATGGGAAGAACACCCAGAAGGCGGATATATCCTTACCGCAAGTTGGACAATGAACAAAGCCTTTGGTGTTGTACACCGTGAACACTGGGCTCTGCAAGCCGATGGCTGTGCTCGCCTAGTAAGTGACGACTTCGAAGTTCAAGGCGAACGCTAGAAACGAGCGGCTCAAAAAAATAGCAAAGGCAAAAGCCAGTAATCTTGAACTGACCCCCAATAGTTGGACACCAATTATTGGGGGTCTTTTTATGTCCAAATATAGCCGAGAGCTAAAATGTATCATTGCTAAGCAATACTTAGATGGCACGTCATCTCTCTACTTAGCAAAACAATATTCAATTTCTTCAAGACAGATACGGTATTGGGCTCAAGTCTTTGCCATTCATGGTACTGATTCATTTTTGCCAACTAACCATGCGGCTAC
>NZ_JAKEUW010000065.1:0-25815 GCF_022398115.1 Vibrio sp. Isolate22
TTGCCCGGTAGCTAAGTTCGGAATCGATAACCGCTGAAAGCATCTAAGCGGGAAGCGAGCCCTGAGATGAGTTTTCCCTGACGCTTTAAGCGTCCTAAAGGGTTGTTCAAGACTAGAACGTTGATAGGCAGGGTGTGTAAGCGCTGTGAGGCGTTGAGCTAACCTGTACTAATTGCCCGTGAGGCTTAACCATACAACACCCAAGGGGTTTTGATGGACTCAAAGATACAAACGCTTGAATGAGTTTGAGAGAACGAGAAACAGCTTTCCGAATTTTAAAATTTTGCTTGGCGACCATAGCATTGTGGACCCACCTGATTCCATGCCGAACTCAGAAGTGAAACACAATAGCGCCGATGGTAGTGTGGGGCTTCCCCATGTGAGAGTAGGACATCGCCAGGCTCCAAATTTATTTTCACTTTTGCAAAAAGTGAAGACAAAAAGCTTCGTTACTTGTACAACGAGTAACAACCTCAACAGTGTACTAATCTGTTGATGACAATTTGTTGGAGGGATGGCTGAGTGGTCGAAAGCACCGGTCTTGAAAACCGGCAACCGTTAATAGCGGTTCTAGGGTTCAAATCCCTATCCCTCCACCACTATTCATTAAAAAAAGCCTTTGATTATCAAAGGCTTTTTTTGTATCTGTAAGACTTGAATTTGCTTCGAAACAACGAGGTAAGTCAATGTATATACAAAAATCTCCCCACGGCGTCTATTACGCACGGATTTGTACTCCAGCACAGTTGAAAGCGTTGGGATTCCCATTCGATCTAAAAATCAGCCTTCGAACAAAAGACCCTAAGCTAGCTAAAGTCATTGGCTTAAGCCTTGTCAGTGCTGTCAAAGAAGCCTTTCGTACTACAGACTCTCTGTGCTTTTCAGAGTTTCAGTTGCATCTAAAAGGCATCTTGTCCCACCACCTGAACTTACAATCACAGAAGCAGGACGATCGCTTACATTTAGGTTGTATGCCTTCCATAAGTCATACTTCTAAGCGTTTGAGTGAAGAAAAGCATTGGAGTGAAGCGTTAGAACACTTTCTAGAGTTCAAAGGGGTTCAAGAGGTCAGTGCATTGACTGTCCATCAGTTGAAACAGCGCATTACCTTCTTCTTTGAGAGCACAGCGCTATCTGGTTTATCAACAATAACTGCGATGACACTGATGGAGTACATTAAGACTCTCAACAGCTCTAGTCTTTCAGCGAAAAGCTGTAAAGATTATTACGCGGCGTTAAGTCAATTTATACGTTGGTGTGCGACCATGTCTTTGATTGAAAGAAACGTGTCTGCAGATATCAAAGCGACTTTCAAGAAGTCTATAAAAGCTGATAAGCAGCGCTCAAGGTGGTCAGAGAGTCAGCTTTCAACACTCTTCTCATCTGAGCAGTTTCAGCAAGTGGATAATGGTTTCTACTGGGTTACTTTATTGCTCACGTATATGGGTATGAGGCCGAATGAAGTGTGTCAGCTACGTACAGAAGACGTGGTCGTTAGCGGTCCAGTCCCTTACTTAAACGTAACAGATGGGGGGCACGGACAGCGGATCAAGAATCGTTATGCTCTGCGACAAGTCCCCATTCATCAGAGTCTAACCAAACATGGCTTTCTTGAGTATGTTGAGTTTCGTAAGAACAATAGCAAAACCGGTCTATTCGATTACAAGCCACTGGGTCTCAACAAGGACTGGAGCCAACAATATTGCCAACAATTCGGCAGACTCCTATCTAAGATCGGATTGAAAGCAGGGCAACGCCCTACTGCGTACTCCCTCCGTCACACTTTCATTGATGTTCTTAAGCAAAAGGAAGTGGCTGAGTCTACAGTCGCTGATATCGTTGGCCATCATCACCCCTCAATGACATTTGGCCGATATGGTAAGCAAACAAAACTGAAACTTATGCTTAGTGCGGTTAACCAGTTCTCACTTCAACTGGAAGGCTCACATGAGTAAGTTCAACTATGATGAGTTGCACACGGTTTATAAGGCGTTCAAGCAAAGCTATTTTGAAGGGGATGAAACCTCGTTGCTTGCTTTATCGATACAGTATAACTATCAAGATATCCACTGCCTCTATCAGCTTTTTGAGCGCCTCGAAGATAAACCAAGCACAACATCTATGTCGTTAATGGCATTAGGAATAGATTGGCAAACACAGCAGGCACTGTTTGGTGACTTTGAAACACTGAGAGAAATTGCAGGGCTCGTAAGCCCTCCACCCATGTCACACGTAGAGTGTTTTGATGCCTTTGTTCTACCTTATTGGACCATTATGTCAAAGAAAGGGATTGTTCTTATTAGCACTAGAAGCCAAGAGCATTTTACTTTCGTACATCGTGTGTCAGGAGTAGAAATTCAAGTTAATATAAAGCGCTGAATCTCAATGTCATTTTGAAAAACCAAATCTCGTGAACACCTTAGAGCTCACGAGATTTACCTTTTAAATTATTATGAAGACCTTATCAATCGAACTCTCGGACGGCACTCATTCTCCGTTTTTTGGGGGAAGCAGTGTTCAGGTTTTCCCTATCATCTAGGAGGGCGTCTTTCATCCCACATACAAGTGCCTGCTGTATTGGGTTTCCATCCAATTTTTTCATGTGAGCTGACATCCTTCTTTCTAATAAAGTCAGTAGTTCTTTCTCATCCCTTTGTTCAAAGACAAATGATTTCATTATATCTTGAAAGATGGGAGCTAACGTATCAACCACGGTATGAGTCAGTTTAGCGATCACCTTTTTTAGATATGAGCTCGATTTCTCTAACTGTTCATTTTTTTCTTCATTGTGTAGAACTTTTGATTCTGCCGTTTTGAGCTGTTCTTTGACTGTTGATAGATCGGTTAAGGTTGTATCCAGTTGATTGGTTGCAGTGTTTGTGGCCGATCGTAGTAAGTCTATATCTACATGTAATCTTCTTATTTTTTCTTGTTCCTCCTTTTTTTTATTTTTCACTTCGTTGATGTGTTGATTTAATTGGCTCAACTCCTCGAGCTTCGATGAGATTGTTTGCTCAATTTGTAGTTGCTCGTTTTCCAGCTTTCTAGTGTGATAATTACAATCCCTTTCACTTTTTTTTTGCTTTCCTTGCCGGCGCATTTCTTTTACTTTTTGTTTATCTTTCTGAAGTTCTTGATTGAACTCCATGCTCAATCCTTTTTCTATGAAGAGGTTTTTATTCATAAACCGCCGAAAACATTCCTGCAACAGCGCTCCATGCTCTGATTGCTCCCTTCTTGTAAAGCACGCTCCTTTTCTGTATTGAATTGGCGAGTGTGAACGGTCCAAGCAGTTCTTCATCCTTTGAGCTATATTTGCTTTGGCGACTCTAAGATCCCACTCTTTAGTTCGGCTATTTTGCGCGTTAAGGAAGAGGTGGACATGCTCCCCAGTATCTTCATTGAGACTCCTTTCATCGCTATGAACAAACACGGCTAATATTTCATAGTCTTTGAAGAATCGGCGATAATAGTTCATAAACGCTTCAGCCATTTCTTTACCACAAAGAAGATCCTGAGAAACTTCATTTCGGTGTGGAATGACAAAAATCGACTCTTCTACCAAGTTTGAGTTCAAATTTTTAGGGAACGAAACCAGTTTGTTATGAAGTGAAATGTACTTCTCAAAAGCGTTCAGCCTCTGCTTCTTGCGAGAGAAATCAATACTCCTAGCTTCATTAAGCAAAGAGTCTAGTTTAAGCGGGACATGTTCAGGGGTGCCTAAAATCTTAGCGATAAAATTAGCCCCCTCGGTATTTCCCTTTTCTGATTGCAGAGCGTCTTTTAGCTTTTTCTTGTATGCTCTCTTTTTTTGTTTACATTTGGTCAGCCCTTCGTTGGGCTTTTGAGGCAGCCTTAGAGAATCGATAAACTGGGATTTATCGTCATTGCTCAATTCATCAAGTTTCGTCCATTGGTTATTGATATATACTTCGTTGAGGTGACTGAGATCTGGATTCCATTCAATGGTTTCAGATTTCGCATTTTCATCTCGGATACTATGTCCTGCTGACTTCTTAAGCTTGGCCTGTTTTTCTGCTGTGCCGGAATACGGAAGCGTTGAAAAAAAGCATGTGATGGCTTTATTTTTCATTGTGTAGTCCTCGGTTTGTGTGTTGTTGTGTTGGGGGCGTAGCCCCCACCAAGAAGCTTTCGTTCATCTTTTACGTAGTAAAAGTGTTGCGAAAGTGTCCTTGGTTACGATGTCGTTATCTTTTTGAAAGCCGGTGTCGAGACACCGGAATGAGGCAAATTAAAGGATGGGTTTGTCGACCGAATTTGCAGCTTTCTGAAAGTGCAAATCAATCAGGTTGGGGTAGTCTTTTGCGTCTTCTTCAATCCACTTTGAGTAATGCTTATAAAGCATATCTAGAGTGTTGTGCCCTAGTTGAGACCTTATCCAATAAAGATTTGCCCCACTCAAAATAGCTTGAGATGCGAATGTATGACGGGCCTGACTCGCACCTCGATGAGCGACGTTGGCTGTAACGAGCCAGTTTTTAAAGGTGCGATCTATTGCTTTATCTTTTTGGTAAAATTTCCCTGTATCAAGATTAGGGAATAGAGGTTTTGCGGTAAGTTTGGTTCGGGTCTTTTGATCATTTTCGGTGATATGGATTTCTTGAGCCGCTAAGCCAAAGATTAAACTTAACTGGTTTTCAATTATCTTTTGGGCTGTCTTAGACAATTGGATCCTACGCTTTGATCCCGTAGTTTTTGGCCTTTTAAAGTGATTAACTACGCAAGCTCTCTCGACTTTAAGCTCTCTTTTTACTGGGTCATAATCATCAACAACTAGTGCCAACCACTCACTTTTTCGAAGCCCTGTATGGCAAGCCAGAAGGACCCCATTTTTAACACTTGAGCAAGCTGCTGCTTGGTGAGTTAAACGGGTTATATCATTCAGTGTGAATGGATTACAGCTAATGGGAGCATTTTGTAAGTTATGGATACCATCAACTGGAGATTGTGTAATAAGCCGATCCCCAACTGCAAACGTGAATACTTTTCGGATAAGTGTCAGGTCTTCATTTAGTGTTTTGTTTGTAAGATCATTGTGTACATGTAAGTAGCGAAGAATACAGCTTCGTACGATATCTCGTATGTCGAGTTCTCCGAAAAACGTTACGATACGTTTTAACTTAGATCTCCATGCTTTTATTGTTGAGTTAGCGTAAGTTCCTTTTTCAAGTTCGAACATTGTTTCTGCTACCGTGCGAAACAAAAACTTATCTCTGCATTTCATGATGCAAACCTCATTTTTATTTGAGATCTACGCTACAGATTTACAAAAAAACCGTCAATAACACTGGTAAATCATAAGTGCATGATTTTAATATAAAATAAATACACACCCCAACATTATTGCTTAAATAACAATCGCTTAAAAAAGTAATTAAGCGATATCGCACAATATAACCAACCAATCTATTTAACTTATTAATGAATTTTAACCAGCAAAAACCGCCATCATTAACCACTCTAATTAGTTAATAATGTTGAATTAGTTATCTTTTTAAACATGATCTATTGAAATGTGAAATTCATAATTTTTTGTTTATCTGAATCACTTTGATATGTAGGAAGTTGGCTATTTTTAATGGGTTTAGCTATTTTCGATCAATAGCAGTGTTGTTTGCACCATCTAAGGAATGAAAGAAAAATGTTACGTTTTGGCATATAGTACAAATTAAGTATGACAAAACGTATCATTAAAAATGAATCCATCACAACTCGATAAGCTTAAAAAGCTATCCATATTCACCACCTCAGACGCTGCAAAACTCAATGTAACTCGTGCCGCCCTTTCTCGCGCTGTGGAAAAAGGTGACATAGAAAAACTACAGCGAGGACTCTACGGGTATGTAGGTAGAGAAGAATCGGAGATGCACTCTTTTGCTGAGGCCAGTGTCAGAGCGAAAAAAGGGGTTATCTGCCTTCTATCAGCACTCAGTTACCACAATCTCACTACCCAAGCACCTTTCCAGATATGGCTCAGCATTAAAAAAAATGATAGAGCTCCCAATATTGAGTACCCAAGCATTAAGATTGTTCGTACCAGGGACGTGACGGATTTGGGGGTGATCTCAACGCAAGTTGATGGCATCCCTGTTTTAGTAACGGACGTTGAGCGGACGATTGTTGATTGCTTTAAGTTCCGCAACAAAATCGGGATTGATGTCGCGATTGAAGCACTTACAGAGGCAAAAAGAGCTAACAGATTAGAGCAAGGGAAGCTCTGGGAGTATGTAAAGCATTACAGAATGACAAATGTAATGATGCCCTATATGGAGATAATAAACTACAAAGGTTAGTCACTTACTTCTAACACGTTGTTACCTTGTTTTATAGAGTCCGAGATTGAACATCGATCATATTGTAGAAAGCGCAGCAATTGCTTCGACGGCTATATTCTCAGGACAATGACCATAACGCTCCTCTAAAGCATGGAATTGCTCAAGTGTGAAGCATGTAACCAAAGAGTTTAAGCGTTTTCCTTTTAGGGTTTCCAGAGAAAAAGCAGCGGTAGAGCAACTTATATCAGCTTCACCCCAAACAACACGCTGACCGTCGCGCTTTTTATAGCGTTCGTCTTGCTTTAGGACGTTTCTGCCTTTCAAGGTATCAATTACAAATCCCAAAGGAAGGTCGTTTATCTTTGCTAAATGCAGCAATGTGTTGACCTTCATTTTATAGGGCTTACTAAAATACCGCATAACTCCCTCTATATGACTTCTTGAATACTTGTGCAGTTTTACAACTAACTACCGGCGATTAAACGACCTGCAGCAGTGACATTGCCTAGTTTAGCCCCCCGTTTCTGTTTTGCTAGCTAACTAGCGTCAGGTTAACTGTCGATAGTTGCTTAGCAAATTCATGTAACTCAAAATTACCAATGATCGTTTTCGCCTTAAGTACGTGTCCGTAGATAGCCGAATTTTGCCCAAATGTAGCTAATCTGACACCCAAAATATGAAAAATGGGCATCATTGTGCGGTTCTTTCATCAAATGAACATTTTGATTTTGAAATGTAAATCGCTCAAAAAGCGCTACAAACATATAAGGGACATGGCTTTGTCGCGCAATTCAATGGAACTAAATCTAGAACCTATGATCAGATCTGCTAGATTCACTCCCTCTTGTAGTCTTATGGCTAAACCTTATTGCAAAACAACCAGTCGTTTATTAACCGTGCTTCACTGACCTTTTGGATTGAATAAGAAGCGATAAGTGGGCGGCCGCAATTCAAATTGAGGTCTCATTTAAGGCCGAAATGAGGGGAGCAACAGAACGTCTAGTTGTTAATGGCCTTAAGGTTTATGGTAAAGGTGGAAGGACAGTCAAAAAAACAAGGGGCGGATGGCAACCGTAGAGTTAGGCGAAAGCTGCATTTTGCCGCCGATGCTAGCACTCATGAAACAATTGTAACCGAGCTAAGTTTATCGACGGTTACAGATGGAGAAGTGCTCTTGAACTTACTTAAACCAATACACCGAAACATCCCTAAGTATCTGGTGATGCAGCTTATGACACAAGAGCTTGTCACGCAGTTATTAAGATTAAGCAAGCCGTTGTGCATACTCCGCCGTTAGAAGGTGCAGCCTTCTGTGAGCGTTGCCGCCCTTGGGTTGCCAGAAGTTATACGGCTCAAATCAGTATTGGAAAGAACAGTATAGATAGGACAAACATTTACTCTCAGAAACAGCGATGTATCGAGTTAAACATTTGCTAGAGGGACGATTAAGCCAAGAAATTACAATACGAATAGATGAAACCTACGCGATGATAAAAACGTTAAACAAGTTTAATGGGTTAGGTATGCCTGAACATCGTAAAATTGACCAACAAAGATGCCAAATTGGGTAGGTCTATCTACGAATTTAATTACACAACAAAGCCTTTGAAAAAGTGCATTTTCAATCAAACCACGTGGCCCTCTAACAGTGTATCGTGCGGGGGCGATCTCAATATTGAGTCGTTGAATAATTGAAGTGCTAATGTAATACCTAAATCACTTTATCGATGTCGCTTCCCACGTTTAATATGTCTATCTTGCGTCTAGTTTCTTAACGCTTCTTTGTTAATCCAAAAGGACAGAGATTTTCGGCCAATGAGTGATTGGTTTATTGCCTAAAGTTGATTGTTTTATAACGAGGTTTAGGTATAGAGCGGTCGTGTGGCGAATGTCGCCGTTCAAATCGTAGGTTCTGGATTTAGTTCCACCGAATTAAGCAAAAAAACTAACCCTTCAGTACGACTACAATGGTCAGGGCTACAGCATGAGTGCCTAGTTTTTCACCACTTGACTAAAACCAGCACTTAATACTGCCTCTAGCATGGACGTATTCATCATACATCGCTTTTGTTTCCCTACTATGCTTAGCTTGGTTGGCTCTTCTCGGAGCATGTTCAAGCTCATATGACGTAAGCATGATAAGTTCTCCGCACCGTGATCTTTGTATATCTGGCACGCATCTTCATTCATGGTGAGATCAAGTACCCAGTGCATGACTCTATGCCAATGTTCTCTAACTGCCTTCGCCGCTTGCTCTGCACTAAGCTCTTTAGATCTGATGTAATAACGATACTCTAGCTCGACAGATTTGCCTTTCTCAAGGCGGAAGTTTTCAACCATTACAATGCTCTTTAAGCCTTTCCAGCGAGAGAAGTTACCTTCAAGTTCGGTGCTGTCAAAAACATAGCATTGGCGAGACTCTACACGACCGTGCCCTTGCTCAATAGAGAGGTCGTCAGCCACGTTTGCTCGTTGAGATGAGAACGCTTTCTCTACTGCTTGTTGCAGTTTTCCTTGGTTGCTCTTTACGGCAAGCAAGTAATCACCACCTTGCTCTACAATGACCTTGGCAATTTGGGTTTGACAGGCCAATAAGGGTTCCATTGATATCGAGCATCTTTATCAATTCAGGGATCGCGGTAATCTCATTACTTTTTTCTTCGGTTTTAAGCTGTCCCAACACGAGCTTATTTGACGATGCATAAGCACTAAGCATATGAATGGTGCTCGCCCCGTCTTCACGATTGTAAGAGCCTCGAAGTGTTTTGCCATCTATCGCAATTACTTGACCTTCGGTAAGAGTATGTATTGATGACATCCAGTTAATGAAGCACTTATGGAACTACTCGGGTTCAATGGTAGAGATGATACGAGCTAGCGTGTCATCAGCAGGAATACCATCCAAAACATATCATTACGCTTAAACCAATCATGATGACCGAGAATGTATTCAGGGATATCAAACCAACCTTTCGCGCCTGCAATCACCGCACATAGCGAGCCCAAAAGGACTTCAAAAGGCAATATGTGACCTTTACACCTTTGCGTTGGTCGATAATCGTTTGAAAATGTTCTTGGAAGTGACCAATGTACACGATGCTATCTCTAAAAAGGGGTTATATGATCACAGCTAAATGTGATCGTCAAATCGATCATGATTTTGATTGAAAAACGTTCACGATCTCACGCTGCTACAACGGGTACTTATCTTGAATACATATTGCCCACAATTTATAAATTGTGACCATGATCGGCTATATCTTATAACAAGTGGTTATATTTGGGATTAATATACCAATAAGAATGCACTGCAATAGAGTTCGTATTTCTGGTGGTGTAGCATATAAAAATAATATCGGAAGAGGCATTAGGTTCGTTAATTCAATGCATTAGATAAGAAATTTAACCTACTGGTCGGAAAATGTTTAAGAGAGAACAAAAGTATAAATTGCAAAGTGCTGAAGTAAATCAGCTGTTTAGTCGCCGAGAGCCAAGAGGTAAGTTTAAAAATGAGTTACTTCTAGAATTAGGGCAATTTTTAGAAATCACAGCAAAAGTCATAGACAGACAAAATATAAATATCAGTTCATTTATACATTGGATAAAACCCGCAATTCTTCATGACCAGTATTTATTTATAAAAAACGATGGCGATCTTGATCCTTCTGGGTATGTTCTCTGGGCGTGGGTAAGTAGAAAAACACTAAACGAATATTTTACTCAAGAGCGTTTTGCTCTTCATCCGATGTGCTGGAATGAAGGGAAATATCTTATCATTGTCGATTTTGTGATTGCTGATAATTCGTTATCTCAAACTGTAATACGTAACTTATATCGAAGGGCTCGAAGTCAAGCTGATATATCATTTAATACGATCAATATTTGTGTGCGGAATCAGGCCGGTTTTGTAGTTAAGCATAATAGGAAAAGTGATTATGGAAATTGACTTCATTAAAAATAATTTTAAAGACAATGCTGATCAATTCGATATTTCTAATCAAAAATTACCGGAAATTTCTTTTGCTTATTTTGAGACGAAAAGATTAAAGAACTCGGAATTGGTATGGTTAAATACTGATCTGTTAAATACGTATGGCTTCAATGGTTCAGTCGAAGAAATAGAAAAATTGTTACTAGAACAATATTCTTATGTCTCGGAGGGCTATACCAACAGCAATCGAGTAATGAATAACACACGTAAGAGTTTTTGGGCTGACCGTTATGGCTCCAGACATGAAGTCTGTAATGGTGGAAGTGCTCGCTGCGGTTTTGATGGTTATTTCCAAATTAAAGGTATTGGCTTAACTCCGCTATTGGCTCAAAATATGAGTGAATCCCATTCTCACGGTAAATTATTTTTAGATGAAGCTATTGCAGAAGCTATTTGGGGGGAAGTATGTCACAAACACCTGCCATTAGGAGCTATTAGAACGTTAGCGATTATAAAAACTAATGTAAATCAAGAGTATTTGTATTTAGATGGTAAACCGAAAAAACCTTGTGCTTTGGCAATTCGGGAGTTTTCTATTCGGCCTGCTCATTTTGAAAGAGCTACCTTCTTTTGGCCATCTCATGAAAATATGTTTCTTCGAAGCGATGATGCAGATAGGGTGCGAGAGTCAATTAAATATCTACCGAGATCTTTAGGTATTAGTGAGTGCGAGCTTTCTTCTAAACAAGAACTGTTGAATTGTTTGAGTCTGATTATTTCTCGAATAGCGAAGCAAGTCGCTTTTTCTAGGGTTAAAGGGATACCACATGGTTCGTTAACAAGCTCTAATATTGGAATTGACGGTCGGTTTTTAGATTTTGGAACCATTACGGCTGTCCCTGATTTTGGTAATTATGTACTTGCCGATGGTGTCGGAGGGGTATGGGATGATCATTTATTAATCTATGACTGGTTGAAGAACTTAATAATAACATTGAAAAAATATACTACATTCAGTGAGGGTATATCTGAACAAAATTCACAGGGCTTGGTTGAAGATTTTATAAATGAACTTGATTATCAAGAGAATCTCGCAATATTAGAAGAATTAGGTGTGAAAGATATAAGTAGTAATAATGTTTATTTGGCAGGTAAAGTAAAGAACTTATTGACGTCATCTCAGCGTAGAAACTTAGGCGAATTTCGTTCAGATATCTTTAAACAGACAATTGCTGAACTTGCTCAGCGAGAAGGTCTAATCGTCGGTGATATAAAATTTGAACTAAGAGAATTTAAGTACTCATCTTTTGTCATTTTGAATGACGAGTACCTTATAAAATCTAGATACTCGAAAGATTCAATAAATAAACTAATTAGTAAATATTGTTAAGGGTGAATGTATGTTGGATTTAATTGAAATCTACTTAGTTGCGACATCATCTATCACTTTGTTGACTACTACTGTTTTGTTTTTATCATACAAATTTAAATCGGAAAGTGTTAATTATTTATATACACCCTCAGTTTCTGTGTTTGTTCCTTATTATAACGAAGATTCAAAATTATTATTGAAAGCTTTATCATTTTTAGACGACCAAAAATATCCAGACCAACTAGAAATTTTAATAATTGACGATGGCTCTACAAATGGAACAACCAAAGAGGTAGAAAAGTGGTTGACGATAGAAAGAAATCAAAATTATAAACTAATTAAAAAACCTAATAATGATGGTAGGAAAGGCTTTGCTTTAGATTATGTTCTTAACTTAGGTATTCCTACTGGCGAAGTTTATGTGGTTGTGGATAGTGACACTTTTATTGAAGAAACTGGAATTCGAGAATTAGTTAAAAAATTATGGTCTGATGAACGTTATGCAGCTGTATGTGGGTATATTACGCCAAATAACTATCAAGAGAGTTTTATTGGTCTACTTCAACATTATGAGCATATTAGTTTTTATGGAGCGATAAGAGCGGCACAAGATAGGTTAGGACGCGTACCTGTCTTGGCAGGAGCTTTTGTTGCCCACCGTGCGAGTGTTGTGAAAGAGTTAGGTGGATGGAGTGAATGGTTAGTTGAAGATATCGCATGGTGTTGGAAAGCAATTTCAAACCAGTATAAAACGGGTTATGCACCAAGAGCCAAAGCGACAACCCAATGTCCAACTGATACAAAAAGCTTATTTAAACAAAGAAGAAGATGGGCGAGAGGGCGTGTGGAAGCTTACGTTGTCGCTTGGAAAACACATTGGTTAGCGGGTCTATGTTCTACTCCATGGTTCATTTTTACAGCAACTCAGTACATATTTCCATCTAGTTTTATATTATTGATGTTTATGATTATGTTTAAAATTTGGATACCGGTTGTGCTGGGTTTAATAAATATGGTTTTATATTTATATTTAGTTAATTTGTATATCAACGATTACGAATTAAAATCAGAGACCGATATAAGACAAATACTTAAAGCTCCGCTGTTTTCGTTAGTGCTAGAGACCATTATTTGGCTACCAAATTTAATAGGTTATATTGACGAATTATTAGGAAAGAAGAAAAACTGGTTAACTCGATAGGTCTCGAATTAACATATATGAGCGCAGTACTCTTTTACTGTATTAATAAAAAGGAAATTAATATGTATAACCTAAATACAGAAGAAATTTTGATGGTCGATGGTGGGGGGGATGGTGGTAGCTTTATCAAAACAAGTATTCAGGGATATATCGCTGGAGAAGTGATTGGTGCAGGCCTTGGGTATCTTAATAATGCGCTAGGTGGCAACAATAATTATAGTAATAACTCTGGAGTCAGTACAGGTACCAATCAAAATTATGGAGGCTATGGTTTAGATTCTGGTGGTGGCATGATGCAAGCCGGTGGTTCAAGAGGTGGATATGGTTACTAATATTAATTAGTAACCAATAATCAATAGGGCAGGCTGACTGTACATGCCCTATTTTCAATGGAGCTTAACTTTGAATGTAAAAGTAAATCATGTACTCAAGACTGGTCTTTATATTTCAGTTTTTACCATTTTTACCTCATTTGTCATACAATTAATTGTTAGTTTAATTTCAAGTGAAGGTCAGGAGGTTTATAAAAAAGCTGAATACAACCTTGCTTTATTTGTATTAATTAGCCCAGTTATTGAAAGTATAATTTCTATACTTATTTTAAGGGTGTGTATAATTTTTATAAGTCAGAACGCATCATGTATAGCATTAGGCGTTGTTTGGGCGGGATTACACTCGACAATGGGCTCTAGTATTTCGAATAGCATTGGTTTATGGTTAGTATCATTTTTATCTTTTTCTGTTTATGGTTGGTTATATTTTAGATGTCTTCATGCTAATTTTTTAGTTAATGTTATCATAATTACATTTCCTCATACCTTGCACAATATTTATGTTTACCTTTTCATTGCTTATTTTTTATAATTAATTATTTTTCAGTAAGTTAAAAGTGTTCATTCAACTTCAACGTTATTATTATTTATTTTAAAATATAAAATAATTGTGAATTTAAAAGGTTTAGTAAATATGAAGTATAAGATTAATTCTAATGATGGTTGTTTTTCTGTGAACTGGGCTTTAATTAATAACTGTAATTACAAGTGTGATTACTGTCATTCAGATTTGAATAGTGGATCTATTAAAGCACCCTCGTATGAAGTTGTAGTCAATTTTATACAGACAATACTAGAACAATCAAATAGGTTGCAGCTGAAACCATATTTTGAGTTTGGTGGTGGTGAAGTTACTCTACTTAGATATTTTGGTGATCTTATAAAACATATCCATAAAAATGATGGTTTAGTCTCTATTGTTTCAAATGGTTCGAAATCTTTGCAGTGGTGGACTGAAAACGCTCAATTTTTAAATGGTGTAAGCTTGAGTTTCCATATCAATGATATTCGAGAAAAAGCTCACTTTGTTGAAGTAGCAAGAATATTAGAAGCTTCAAGTAATACTCGTTTACACGTCAATGTAATGATGGAGCCGAATAGATATAAAGATTGCTATTTATTTGCATTGCAATTAAAAGAGCAAGTTAAATGCTCAATTGCATTACAACCTCTATATGAAGGTTTCGGTCATGGTGGTATCACAAAAAAATATACTTATACCGAAGAGCAAGAATTATTAATGCAAACCTTTCGGGGGAGACCTGATGAAAAGAATCTACCAGAGCCAAGATCGTCCTTAGATATTGAATATACAGATGGTTCAATAGAGACGCTTTCCACTTTTGATCTGCTGATTAATAATCAAGTCAACTTTATTGGCTGGGATTGTTACGCAGGTGTCGAGAGTATAGTAGTTACTTTTTCCGGTGAAATCTATCGAGCGTGGTGTATGCAAGATGGTGCGATCGGCTCTATATATGATAATGAAATTACACTCCCGACGAATCCGACTCGTTGTCGAACTAAAATTTGTCAATGCGGTTCAGATATATCATCTACCAAGATAAATAAAAAATCAGTTCAAAAAGAAAACAATCGTATTGCAATTATAGAATTGGATTAAGAGATCGATCATATGGTGGCAAGAGCCAAACATTTATATCGTCCCGAATTTTTTGAAGCACAAAAACAAACTAATGAGGGGGCCATTTTACTCAATAACTCGTTTAATCAAAATATTTATCTTCTCCTTTCTATGTTGGTTTTTATTACTGTGGTTGCCTTTATCACGATGGGCGAATATACAAGAAGAGAAACCTTGGTTGGTCTTGTCAGTCCTTTAGGAGGGATGGTGAAGGTGCAAGCCAACGATTCTGGGTATGTAGAAAAATTGTTCGTAAAAGAAGGCGATAGAGTTGAAAGTCTTACCCCACTTTATGAAATTAAAACGGAACGTTTTGACGAGTCGGGCATAGGTGTTAAAAAAAGGATTTTAGCATCACTCGAGAGTCAGTATCAATTAATCATTGAAAGAAGGCAACAAGAAGAAGAAAGGGTTGATTTTGAACGTCAAGCTTTAGTTGAAGATATTGTTCGCTTAGACATCGAAACGAACATTTTAAGAAATGTATTGAATTTGTCCAAAAATGAGTTGGCGCTAACTAAGGAGTTGGTAAATAAACAAAAAGTTCTTTTAAAAAATAACTTTATATCAGAACTTGATTATCAAAAACAACAATTAGATTTGATATCCAAGCAGTCTCAGGTAGAAACTCATAATTTAAACCTGCAAAGGTTACAGCGAGAGAAACAAAGCCTAGTTACTAATTTGAATAACCTCGATATAAATTTAAGTATTAGCCTTAAAGATCTTGATAGACAATTAGAGGTGATGACTCAGAGTAAAGTTGAATTTTTGTATCAGAGTGATAGTCAAGTACGCTCCCCAATTAAGGGGATTGTGGCATCAATCTTGGCAGAAGAGGGGCATTCTGTTGTTAATGATCAACCGCTACTTATTCTTGTTCCAGAAAGTGAAAAAGCTTTTGTCGAATTATACGCACCTAGTCGTAGTATCGGTTTTATGAAAGTTGGACAAAAAGTTAGATTAAGGTTTGACGCATTCCCTTATGAAAAATTTGGTGTCCAGACTGGCATGATCACGAGTGTTTCCAAGTCTTCTGTCGCTCCTGAAATGATTGCTAATCGACGTTTGATTAAAAATAACGAAGTCGAGGGGTTATACCAAATCAAAGTAGAGCTATCAAAGCCAACGATTACTGTTTATGGACGAGAAGAAAGTCTAGTTTCTGGCATGACGGTTAGCGGTGATATAGAGCTTGATACACGAAAGATTTACGAATGGATATTAGAGCCGCTATATACGATTAAAGGGAAGATATAGATTGTGGAAATGAACAGCCAAATAGATTGGGGGATGGGTAAAAAGTTGACGTTGGTACGTCAAACTGAAAACGCTGAATGTGGCGTTGCCTGCCTCGCTATGATTGCTGATTGGCATGGACATCAAATCAGCTTAAGGCATTTACGGGCAAAGTTTGGTATTACACAGCATGGGATGTCGTTTTCTCGGCTCATTGAATGTTCAGAATTGATAAGCCTGTCAGGACGGGCCGTCCGCCTTGATCTTAATGAATTAGAGCAATTAAGCACACCTTGTATTCTTCATTGGAACCTAAACCATTTTGTGGTTTTGAAATCAGTGAAAGGGAAAAAGGTTGTCATCCACGATCCTGCTAATGGTGTGGTTAACCTTACCCTGTCTGATGTAAACAAACACTTTACTGGTATCGCTCTTGAATTATCACCAACACATGACTTTAAGAAGATTGATGAGAAAGAAAAGACGAAGCTTTCGGAACTGATAGGTAAAACTGTTGGATTAAGGTCGTCTCTTATTAAAATATTTCTGTTTGCATTGGTTTTGGAGGCTCTTGCTCTGTTATTGCCAATGCTTAACCAAATTGTGATTGATGAAGTATTAGTCGGCTATGATGAGAATTTACTTATTTTGATAATATTTTCCATTCTTCTTATTGCAGCAACCCAAACATTAATTGGCCTTGCAAAAGAGTGGGCGACTATTACATTATCGGTCAATTTTAATATGCAATGGACAGCTAACGTTTTTCATCATTTGTTTCGCTTACCGATTGAGTGGTTTGAAAAACGTGATATTGGCAATATCAGTGCTAAATTTGCGGCAATTAACGTAATTCAAAATACATTGACTACCAGCGTGATACAAGCTTTGTTAGACCTTGTGTTAGTGGTTGGCACGTTAACAGTTATGCTTTTATACAGCCCGACGCTTTCCGTAATTGCAATCATAGCTGCACTTGTATATGTGATCTTACGTTTTGCATGGTTTGGTACATTTAAACGAGCAGAAGAAAATACTTGGGAAGCAAATACTAAGGAAGAAAGCTACTTCTTGGAGACCGTGAGAGGGGTTCTAAGTTTGCGAGTTAATGGGACGCTACCTTGGCGAGAGTCTTCTTGGCGGAATTTGAATATTAAGAGAAGAAATGCCCAGCTTTATGAACTTAAATTGGGAATGATTTATAACACGATAAACATCACCATTATCAGCATAGTGTCTGCTTCCGTACTTTGGTTTGGTGCTAATTTGGTGTTAAGTGGGCAATTTACTATTGGGATGCTCGTCGCTTTTTTATCCTATCAAGGTCGCTTCTCAGGCAGTATCAGTTCTCTAATTGATAAGTATTTTGAATATCGAATGCTGTCTGTTTATAACGAACGGCTTGCCGACATCGTACTTACCCAAAAAGAAAGAAATAATGATTACGGATTTAAAGCTGTCCAGTCAAGTACGACGAATAATTATGAGGAATTGATTGATTTTTCGGGTGTTTCTTTTTCTTATGGTGCGAATGATCCCCTTTTATTAATTAATGCATCGTTTTGTATTAAGCGAGGCGAAATAGTTGCTCTTATCGGTCCCTCTGGGTGTGGGAAGTCAACAATATCGAAATTGTTATTAGGAATCTATAAACCAACGGATGGACACATTGGTTTTTTTGGAAATTCTAATTTATCAATGAAAGAAGTCAGGCAACGTATAGGTGCAGTTCTTCAAGAAGATCAGTTATTTAGTGGTTCTATTATTGAAAATATTACTTTTTTTGGTTCTGATTTGGATGAGGAATGGTTAGTAGAGTGTGCTCGAAAGGCGGGGGTGCACGATGATATCGAGCGTTTGAATATGGGATATCATACTCTTGTTGGCGAAATGGGTTCAAGTTTATCTGGGGGGCAAAAACAGCGAATATTAATTGCTCGGGCATTATACAAGAAACCTGAATTATTGATATTGGATGAGGCAACGAGCAGTTTAGATATACATACGGAATCGTTAGTTTGCCAAACATTTAGGCAGATTGGACTTCCAATATTGATGATAGCACATCGTCCTGAAACAATAGCGGCTGCTGATCGAGTGCTACTTTTGCAAGATGGAATGATCACCGAAGTGCCAAATTCATTTAAGAGGAGATGAAGTGAAGTATCAATCAAAAAGAATACTCTGTCCTATGTCTGACGTTATGTTAACCGATGAGCAAATAATGGATCGTTATGGTCAATATTTTGGTATAGAGCCTTGGGTTAGTTTTTCGGGCTGTCCTGTTGTTAACTTGACCAGAATTTCAGAAGACACGTCCATATCGATATTATCGTCGGTTAATCAATGTATCAAGATTGGAGTAGGTTGTTATATTGAATCAACGGTACTTCCTGCTTTTCCTTCAGGTCCAACAAAATTAACTTGTGTAGCTATTAAAGATGGGAACTATGGACAAATAACCATCGGGAACAACACGGTATTACAAGGGACTACAATTTGTTCATATCAATCGGTCACTATAGGTGAGCGAGTTATGTTTGGCCCAAACGTAGTTATTATGGATTGTAGTGGTCATGCGACAGAAAGCCGAGGCGAGCAAGACGAATTAGAACGTTTGAAAGTCGCCCCTGTTCAAATTGGTAATGACGCATGGATTGGTTATGGGGTGATTGTTTTACCTGGTGTTTCAATAGGGGAAGGCGCTGTAATTGGAGCTGGGAGTGTTGTCTGTAACGATATCCCTAATGATTGTGTTGCCGTAGGAAACCCGTGTTCAGTAGTAAGGAAATTAAAAGAGGGAATATGAAAAACTATATTATTTTCAAGAAAGACACACTATATTTAGCTATCGATTTAAATGAATGTCAAGTGTCAGATGTTATTTACTCCTTATTAGTTCAAAATTTTATTGTAACGAACATTAAAATTGTGGCACCTGATAGTAAGACTGCTTTAGATAAGTTCCATAAAGTTTTATCTGCTTATTCAATTAGTCATAGCGATTTTCGAGGTATATCTGTTTAAATTTAAATTGGGGGTTATTTAATCATGAAAGAAATTAAGTGTTCAGGTTTTATATTTGATGTTGATGCTACATTGGTAGATACAATGTCAGTGATTGATGATATATGGAAAGCATGGGCGTCATTAAAAGGTGTAAGTTTTACAGAAGTATTTCCATATGTTCACGGACGAAAGGTAAACGAAACTCTATCCATGGTAGATGAGAAATATAATAATATGCAGGAACAGGAGTTAATAAAATCAATTGCAATAGAAAAGATGGAGAGTGCAAAACCAGTTAAAGGAGCTTTGGGTTTTATTAGTAAGATACCATTAGATAAGTGGTCAGTAGCCACGAGTGGACCAAGAAGTATAGCTACAACAAGTATGAAAGCTTCCGGCTTTCCTTTACCAAATGTAATGATTTGCGGTGAGGATGTTGATAAAGGAAAGCCTCATCCAGCCCCATTTTTGAAAGCAGCAACACAACTTGGAATTACGTCTGATTTATGTGTTGCATTTGAAGATTCTCCCGTTGGAGTCAAGTCAGCTAAAGCTGCTGGTTGTTTCACTATTGCTTTGCTAACTAGTCACGATGAAGAAGAGTTACTGGAGGTTAATGCTGATTTAATAATACAGGACTTTTCTAAATTACACTTGTGTGAAGATTCAAGTGGTTTTTTAATTAAAATAGAGGAATAAAGATGAATGAAATAGTCAATATTGAGATTGATATACCGAAAGCAATTGGTATATCAAAAGTTATTGAAGCTCCACAAGGTTGCACATTAATCAATGTTATTAAGTCAAATTATAAACTTGAAGTTCACTCAAGAATAATAGATGTTAATGATGAAATTAACAGATTTTGTTTAGTTTACTTAGATGGAATAAGAGCAAACGATTCTAACATGACTATAGTCAAAGATTGTAAAATAGAAGTAATATTACCTATGGCTGGAGGATAGCATCGTGAGTGAAAGATACTCTAGACAAGTAAAAGTTATCGGAAATGAAGCTCAAGAACAATTGCAAAAATCGTCAGTACTAATCATTGGATGTGGTGGATTAGGTTGTCCTATTTCATTATATCTTTCTACTGCTGGAGTAGGTAGTTTAACACTCGTCGATGATGATATCGTAAGTATGTCAAACCTTCATAGACAAGTATTATTTGGAGAAGATGACATAGGGTTAAGTAAGGTTGAAGTGGCTTCTACAAAGCTTAAGAAACTTAATTCAAATGTAAACATAGCTGATTATCACACAAGGTTAAATAAAGAAAACTCTAGTTCGATTATTGATGGTCACGATTTGGTTATTATTGGATGCGACAACTTTGAAACAAGGTTTATAGTCAGCGAAAGCTGTCAAAGACTTCAAGTTCCTTACATTAATGCTTCTGTCTTGGGAGATGAAGGGGCAATCACATTTTTTGATGTTCAAGGTGGATGTTATCAATGCCTTTACCCTGACCTTGATGTTTTAAATGTTATTCCAACACCTAGCTCAATTGGGGTACTTGGTCCAATGGTGGGTGTAATTGGAGCATCAGCGTCTACAATGGCTCTTCAAATACTAATCGGAAAAAAAGAAAAATATTTAAACAAAATATTTTCTTTTGATTCTGATACATTATTAATGAAATCATTTTATTATGATAAAAATGAAAATTGTATAAATTGTAAATAGGTGGGATATATGAATAAAATAAAACCATGGTTAAAAACAAATGATGTAACTTTGACTTCTAGACTCTTGATCGGTACTGAGCAATATGGAACATCTGAATTAATCAGAGATATAACTATCGCATCAGGTTCTGAGTTATTGATCGCAACTATAAACCCAAAAGATCGCAGTTCTGGAGTTACTATCTCGGATGTCGCCTCATCTTTGGATAAAGAAAACTATAATTATGTCCCAGTTTCGACAACTTCTTTTGTACATACGGTAGAGGAAGCCATTGATACAGCTAGAAAGTTAAGAGAGTTATTTGATATAAATTTTGTAAAACTTGATATTAGAAATGATTCTAAACAGCGTTGGTCGAATAATTATGATGTGTTAGAAGCTGCATCAATTCTAATTGATGATGGCTTTGATGTTATGCCTATGATAACTCCATGTCCTTTTGCTGCTAAAAAATTAGAAGAGCTAGGTTGTTGTGCGTTAAGATTATCAGCTGGTGAACTGGGAACAGGCGTGGGAATATATAACCTTCAAGCAATGAAAAATGTTAGAGATGAGGTTAGTATTCCTTGTATTGGTGAAACTGGAATCATTTCTGTATGTGAAGTGACAAAGCTTTTTGAAATTGGAATGGATGCTGTTCTAGTAAACTCTGCAATTGCTCAAGCTAAAAACCCTATTGCTATGGCTCATGCAATGCGATTAGCTGTGGAAAGCTCTTTATATTATCGAGAAGCTAATTAAAAATAAATTATATATTTAAGGTTTTATATATTAAAGTGGAATTTGATATCGTTTTTTGATTTTATTATAACTTAAGTTTATAAATTATAATTGAAAAGTGATTCCCTATCTAATATTGGTGGGCGAGATGTACCTTATTTATATAAAGCCTTCTATAATCTTATCCATATTAGAAAACTATAATTTTGTTGGAATAAAAATGGTCTTACGTGAACTTTCAAGTCAAGAATTATCACAACTTGCATGGCATACGATACATTACTTCATTAAAGTGGGGCGGGGTGTTGATGAGGCAAATTTAAAAAACGCATTTTATACTACGGTTGCAAATGATAAACTAGCCAGTTCCAAGGTTACTCTTTTAAATGATAGATATATTTTTGAAAGTATCAAACCTGAAAGTGTTCCTTTTCATTCTGAGTTCGTTGATGATTTTAGTGAAAAAAGTGAAAGATACAATATTGTGGTGAATAGTCATGTTCCTGTGCATGATTACCAAGTGAAAATGAATTTTTTTAAATCTAAATCAGGGAGCACTATAGTTCTATCGCTTGCTCACTCTATTGCAAGCGGGAGATCTGGAGTCGACTTTATATCCAATATACTTCGAGAGTATGACTGCTTAGTAAGTGATAAAATAAGTTTTAGTGATAGCTTTGATGTTCCTAGACCACTCTCTTACTATGCAAAATTGAAATCGACTAAGATAATGGATTATGTCGACGTTAGTGAGTTAGATAAAGCATATTCACCAATACCAAAAATGAGTACCGTTGATACTCCTCGTGATTTAAATACTAAATTCATAGATATCAATGTTATCGATAAAGATTACTCTAAGTTAGTTGAAATGTGTAAAGTTAATGGCGTTTCTGTTAATTCTTATTTAAGTGCTTGTCAAATAAGGGCAGTCTACGAAACTTTTTTTGATAAAGGTTATGAAAAGCTCTTAACTCACAATCTTTCGATTGATATGCGAAAAAAGGTAAATGATGCAAATTTTGGAGGCCTAGTCCATTTTTCACACTCAGGTATGATGTTCATGCAACCTAGTGACCTTGATTGTGTATGGAGTTTGTCAAAAAGTATTTCCTCTTGGCTTGAAAGGTATTTAAGTTCAGAAAGAATATGGGCATCTCTTAATAAGATTGAAAGTTTAGATTTAATCATTGATGATGTAAATGCGCCAATATTAGATGACACGTTGAGTTGGTCCTCCTGTAATTCTAATTTAGGGATCATAGATTTCAAAGAGTTTGCGGATACTATACCTGTTGAAGGTTTTAATTTTATAGTTAATCGGATAAATGGTTCACATTTGGCATTTATTTCAACGTTGAACGATAGTATATCGATCCGATATGCTTTTAGTGAGCCTCACTATAATAATGAGTGTATGGAGAGACTTACGATTAATTTTAAAAAGCAAATCATTAATGGTTTGCTAATCAAGTAGTAGTATAATTATACATGGTTCTTGGTTTATCCAATGGTTATCTTGATAAATCATGTAAGGTCTCTAAACCAAAGGAGACCTTACATAAGCTTTGTTGTGCAATTCAGTTTAGGTACTGGGTCGTTCCGTTTCGTGTTGTTTTTGCCATAATGCGAAGTTTCAGGCTCTCCTAACCCAGTAAGCTTGTCGGTCGTTTTATGATCGCGTAAGTTTACCCACTTGAAAATTGTCACTGATTCGCGTTGTCAACGAGTCTGAGAACTCCGGAGAGTCACGGTAATGAGTTGGTCGATTGTTGCATTAAAGTCGCGTTTATTTTTCAAGTGAACATTATTTCTAAAATTGTGTTTCATTTATTTCCTTAGTGCCTTTGTAGCTTTCTATCTCGAAGGTATCTGAAGGTTTCTAGCTCGACTTCAGTTTACACAAAATTATGACCGACAGTTTTATCCCAAACCGCTATTAACTGGTAATATTTCATTTTGAATGATTTAGTGTACATGTAGCCTTCATAGCGCAATAACTTTTTGTCTAAAGTGAACGAATATAGGATATTTTAGAAGCGTTACTTGACGGATTTACGAATCACTAACTATAGTCAATTTAGTAAGTCAATCATTAGCAAGTTTAGTCTGCATTGTGATTAAGTTATTGATATCAGGTTATTTAAAGAATGAATATCGGAGTTTCTAGGGTTCAAATCCCTATCTCTCCGCCACTATTCTTTACGCATTAAGCCCTTGAATTTCAAGGGCTTTTTCGTATCTACAGTACTGCAAATCACTTTCATGACAATGAGGTGAGACAATGTACTTACAAAAAGCGCCTAATGGCGTGTATCAAACCCGTATTTGCATCCCTAAGGCTCTACGAGAGTCAGGTTATCCATTCGATATAAAAGTTAGCTTGTTGACAAAAGAGCGTTCAGAAGCGATCGAGCGCAATTTTAAGGTGGCTTCTTGTATCAAAGTTGCTATTAACCAAGTAGATATGGCTAATCCTGTTCTGTTTCCTAAGTTTAAGTTAGCCCTTAACCAACAGATAGAAGTTCTTCGTAAATCTTTCAGTTCGCCAGCAGCTTATAAGCCCTCCCTTGAAGCTATTGCCTACTTTGAAGATGATATTGTTTCAGACCTACCAAACAATATTGACCTATCTAATCTTGAAACGACTGAACCGAGCATAAAGAGTATCCCTTCCAAAGTAGTACCTTTTGCTCAATTGCTTAAACGATTTCTTGAAAGCAAAGAGAAGCGCAATGTTCGTCAGTTAACTGTTCACCAGCTCAACAAACGTATTACTCACTGTCTTAATTTTCTTGAGACACAAAATGTGAACCGCAATACCGTCGGTATCTCTCACTTAGAAGAATACATTGACTTACTCTATTCTGAGTCACGTTCTTCAAAAACAAACAAAGAATACTTTGCAGCAGTAAAACAATTTTTCAACTGGCTGAAGCGGAAAAAGTATATTCTCAAAAACCCGTGTGAAGACTTGAGTCCTAAGTTTAAAAGTAAACAACATGCGTCTGAACAGCGTGAAAGGTGGTCAACTGATGAGCTTAAGACATTAATCAACAGCCCTGCCTTCGCACTACAATCACTAGATTTTCAGTGGATCACTAAACTACAACTCTTTCATGGCTTACGCACTGGCGAAGCTTGTCAGCCATATATCCAAGATATTGTTATAGATGATGGTATCCCATATTTTCGAGTCACTGACCAATCCAAAGATCAGCACTTGAAAAATGAGCATGCTGTTCGAAACGTCCCCTTACACCCAGCGATTCGCGATGACTTCATCATATTTTGTGAAAGCCGTCTTCATAAAGGCAATGCCCCTCTATTCAATTACTCACCGCTCGGGGCAGATAAAGACTGGACTAAGACATATCGAACCCAATTTGGGAAGTTACAAACCAAGTTAGGTATGACCGCAGGAAAGCGCCCAACTGCTTACGGGTTAAGGCACACGTTTATCGATGAACTTAAAGAGCAAGATGTTCCAGAGCATAGCGTAGCCGAGGTAGTTGGACACGTTAACTCAAATATGACATTTGGTCGATACGGCAAAAAACACAAACTTGAGAAGCTATATGAAGTGGTATCAAAGTTTGGCGTTGTACAGTTGGAGGGCTAGAGATGAAAGCATTATCACAAAATGTACGGAAGGCATTGATTGTTGCCATACAAGATAGCGAGTCTCATCGCGAGCAGCTAGACCTATCACGATTCCTAAGCCTAGGAGTTACTAAAGAACAAATTTATCTTATTGATCATTCAATTAGTATGCTTCGTGAACATCCATATTTACGATTAGAGGACTTTGCTGCTAACTATAGTATGCGCCAAATAGAGCAAACACTGGGCGATATAGACAGTTTTAAGAAGCTGTTAAAACTTGATGAGTTTACTTACCTTGACTGGCTTAAAGTAAATAACCTAGCTGATGATGAGTTTGTTTGCTTACCTTACCTCGTTTATCAGCACTTTTCTGCGGAGATTCGTGAAGGTTATGTGCAAGGTGCTCACTTAAATGAGAATTTGAAAGTCGATTTGGGTTGTAAGCAAGTTGATTGCTTGACGTTCCGATGCGGAACTCAGTTAGGTATCCCAGCCAATGAATACGAGATGATGATAATGCTTTTATTGATCCGCCCCAGCAGTTTTGGACACTGAGTTAAGTGAGTACAATCACTAACGAGGTGAACAATGACAACTAAGAAAACTAGAATTAAACATTCCCCTGAATTTAAAGCAGAAACCCTGAAGTTAGCAGATAAAGTGGGAGTAGCTGCGACAGCAAGACAGCTTTCTTTACATGAATCTCAAATCTACGGGTGGCGAAAGAACTCGAAGAAAGACACCAGTACTAGTCAGCGAGAGCAAGAACTAG
>NZ_JAKEUW010000066.1:0-25532 GCF_022398115.1 Vibrio sp. Isolate22
CAATGCTTTTCGTTTCAATGCTTTTCGTTTTGTCTGAGCAGTAGCCGCATGGTTAGTTGGCAAAAATGAATCAGTACCATGAATGGCAAAGACTTGAGCCCAATACCGTATCTGTCTTGAAGAAATTGAATATTGTTTTGCTAAGTAGAGAGATGACGTGCCATCTAAGTATTGCTTAGCAATGATACATTTTAGCTCTCGGCTATATTTGGACATAAAAAGACCCCCAATAATTGGTGTCCAACTATTGGGGGTCAGTTCAAACTGATCACCAGGTGCTGGCTTTTCTTTTAATATATTGACTTAGCGGTATGTGTTTACTTGCGGGACATGTGACAATAGGCCTTTGAACACTTTATGGTGCAACCATCGCATGAGTGGTGCCATTGCCCAAGCCTATTTCTAATCGTTCTAAATTAAACGGTATATTATGACAAGTGTATTTGAGCAGGCGGCTAAAGAGTTATTAAGCCGTCGCACAGCGGGAACTAAAGCGCCAAGATTAATCGAACCATATCGCCCAACCAGTTTAGATGATGCGTTAGCAATTCAAGAGTCCATGATTGAAATTCGCGCAGATAGAGTGGGGGGCTGGAAGTGTCTGTTACCTCTTGCAGAAAACAAATTTATCGTAGCGCCTATTTTCGCTGACGACGTGCAACAAGGTGAAGTTTGTGAATTGTTCGCAGACACAGGTTCAGTGCCAGGTAAAGAGGTAGCCCGAGTAGAGCCAGAAATCGCTTTTGTACTGGCTAAGCCTTTGCCTGCAAACTCAAATGGCTATTTACTGGTGAGTAAATAGCCTTTCTATTATGTGATGTTCAATAGAGTTCTTATTACTTTGCATTATATTGGGCGTTTAGACGTCTAGACGTTGACAGGTCCTAAGTGTGACATTAGTCTGCTCTCCTTCCTGTTCTATAGTGTTGTCGTTCCATGTCCAATTCAAAAAATTCTAATGCGGTTATTGCCCCTTCGGCAGTAGCGCTTATCCCTCTGATCGTGTTCCTAGCGCTGTTTATTGGCGTAGGTACCTACCTGTCGTTGCAAGGCGTCGATTTTGCTTTCTATCAGCTTCCAGCCCCGATTGCGGCTCTACCTGCTGTGATGTTGGCGCTGCTGTTGAGCAAAGATAAATTGAACCGTGCTATCGAACAGTTCTTAAGTGGAGTAGGTCACAAAGACATTATCGCAATGTGTATGATCTACCTATTGGCAGGTGCTTTTGCGGCGGTTGCTAAGGCTTCTGGTGGTGTGGATGCGACGGTAAACCTTGGTTTGTCGGCAATCCCGACGAGCATGATCCTACCGGGTATCTTCCTAATTTCTGCTTTCATCGCAACAGCAATGGGTACTTCGATGGGCACCATCGCCGCGGTAGCTCCTGTAGCACTAGGCATTGCTGATTCAGCAGGCATGAGCATTCCACTGACAGCAGGCGTTGTTTTAAGTGGCGCGATGTTTGGTGACAACCTTTCTATCATCTCTGATACCACGATTGCCGCGACGCGCTCGCAAGGCTGTGAGATGAGAGACAAGTTTAAAGAGAACATCCGCATCGCACTTCCTGCTGCACTTATCGCGATTGTTATCTTTGCTTTTAACAGCACTGCGACTCAAGTGCCTGAGACGGGTCCTATTGAGTGGCTTAAAGTACTGCCTTACATCACTATCTTGATCCTTGCAGTATCAGGTATGAATGTGTTCGTTGTGCTAACCATCGGTATCTTACTGGCAGGTGGCGTTAGCTTAGGTTCTGTGGAGAACTACGGCTTAACGGATTACGCTCAAGATATCTATGCAGGCTTTGGCAACATGCAGGAAATTTTCTTACTGTCGATGCTGATCGGTGGTTTGAGTGAGCTGATGCGTCGCCAAGGTGGTCTCGCTTTCTTGACTAACCTAGTCAGTAGCATGATTCGTGCATTCGGCTCTTCACACTCTAAGCAAGCAAACGGCCGCGCAAGTGAGTTGGGTATTGCTGGTTTGGTGTCTATGGTGAACATGTGCACGGCAAACAACACAGTAGCGATCATTGTCTCTGGTAGTGTTGCTCGTCAATTAGCAGAAGAGAACGACGTATCTCCACGTCGCTCGGCGAGCTTATTGGATATTTTCTCTTGTGTAATTCAAGGTGTGTTGCCTTACGGTGCACAGGTGCTGCTA
Source organism: Vibrio sp. Isolate22 (assembly GCF_022398115.1). Classification (NCBI taxonomy): domain Bacteria; kingdom Pseudomonadati; phylum Pseudomonadota; class Gammaproteobacteria; order Vibrionales; family Vibrionaceae; genus Vibrio; species Vibrio sp. Isolate22. Next base: position 2,167 of record NZ_JAKEUW010000066.1, read on the forward strand.
TTAGGTTCGGTATTTAACCTATCGCCGCTAGAGATCGTATCTAACTCATATTACTGTTTCGCATTGGCTATCGTGGCAGTGATTGCGGTATTCATCAAACACCCTACACGCCAAACTGCAGCGGCATAATGAAAGCTCGCTTCTAGTAAAAAGGCGCCTTAATCGGCGCCTTTTTTATGCTTGTAATATGTAGACTGGCAGTTTAGGTGGCAATCACGAATTGAGTGCTTCCTACTTAGGCGGCTCTTGATTAAAGCAGCTTTTCTAGCTCGTTTGCTGTTGCAACGTTGCTGTAACCAAAGCTAAGCGCTGACATGAATGCGGCGTGCACATGTGCTGCCGGTACTTTAACACCGTTGAACTCCATATCTAATGTGGTGCAAGCATCATGCGCGACGTGACATTCATAACCCAAGTCAGTTGCTGCGCGGGTCACCGCATCAATACACATGTGGCTCATCGCGCCAACAATGATTAGCCTTTCAACGCCTTGTTCCTTCAATACTTTGTCCAGTTCTGTATCTCTAAAGCTGTTGATCTGTTGTTTCACAATCACTGTCTCGTCTTGCAGAGGTGCTACGCTACTATGGATTTGAGCTCCATCTGAGTTAGGCAAGAAGAATGGCGCTTCATTGGTTGGAAATTCATGGCGCACATGAACTATTGGTAGTTTTTTATTTCGGAATGTCTCGAGTAATTGTGCACCTTTTTCTGCTGCTTTTTCTGTTTCAGAGAGGGCCCATTTCGCACCTTCGTATGAAGGGAAGTAGTCGTTTTGGAAATCAATAAGTAGTAGTGCAGTATTGCTCATAATCCATACCTTTGTTGTTAATGTCTTGTGGTGTGGGGCTATTATGACTACTCTGTGTTTTTTAACGCACGTCAAAAATGACAGACTATATGGCAATAGTGACAAAATCAGTAAAGGTCGAAATCATCGATTACCCTGGATCTCTGCAGAGCGCTGTGTTTGGAGTAAAAGAGTTTCTTCAGATGGCGAACAGCCTTGATTCTGAAAGTGAAACGGTTCAGTTCCAGGTTGAGATTAAGTCTTATGGCGACTTATCGGTTTCATCGGCTAACTCAAATGAAGAATCTAAAGCCGATATCATTTTATTGCCGCCAAACCTAGATGGCAGTTACTACCTAGAGCGTGATGATAGGCTAACGGATTATCTGATTGAGTCTCATCAAAAGGGTTCAATATTGTGCTCAGCGTGCGCAGGCGTGTTCATTCTTGCTCAAACCGGATTACTGGAAGGGCGAACCGTCACTACGCACTGGCAAGCTCAACAATTGTTTTCGGAGTTACATACTGAGATTAAAGTCGATATCGACAAAATCCTGATCGATGACGATGACATCATTACTGCTGGTGGTTTGATGTCTTGGATGGATTTGGCTCTGTTTATCCTGACGAAATACACGACGCCGACCAATACGCGTAATTTGGGTAAGTATCTGGTGTTGGATACGGGGTTGAGAGAGCAGCGCTACTACCAAAGTTTTGTGCCTAACTATGCTCATGGGAATGACAAGATTGTCTCTGTGCAGCGCTTTATTCAAAAGAATCACCACCTCTCTTTGGCACTTGATCAATTGGCGGAGGAAGCTTTTATGACGCGAAGAACCTTTATTCGACAATTTACTAAAGCGACGACCTTGACTCCGATTAACTATATTCAACATGTGCGTGTTCAAAGCGCGTGTGAGCTACTGGAAAGTTCCCATAAACCAGTAGAACAAATCAGCTACTTAGTTGGGTATGAAGACGTCAATAGCTTCCGAAAAGTCTTTATGAAAATCATTGGTTTAACACCATCAAGGTTTCGCTCTAGATTTTTGTCAGAGGAATGATTTACCATAGATTGATATTCAATATGTATCACTGGTTCGCTCACTTACTTCGCTAATGAAGTGCTTTGAAGAGGAAGTGATCTTTTCTCGAACTTAAACGGACTGTTGATGCTTGCCATTCCTTTACCATTTGTCGCGGCGCTGTTGTTATTGATGACAGGTGTGCTGTTTCGATGCCGTTACCCACAAACCAGTCAAAAGCCATTTTGGTTTATCATTCTCTGCGCGTTGATGGTGACGGTAATGGGCCTTCGGTGGACGTTTGATATTACGTTTTTTCGCTTCTTACAACCCATTCTGGGTGCCTGTGTTCCTGTGGCGGCTTGGTTATGCTTTGCAGGAGCTCATCGAAGTCAATCTAGTACACATTTACATTGGCTAGGCCCGATTGCTGTTTTAGTTGGCTCACTTTTCTATGTGCATCTCTGGGTGGGAACTCTTGATGTATTGCTGATCTTGCTCTATCTCGGATATGGTAGCTTGCTGCTGAAGTCGTCGCTGCGCGTACCGGAACAAGTGCGGCTGACTGATGTATCGAAAGTGCTGGTTGCTGAAAGAGTTGCAGGTGTAATGCTACTATTCTCAGCTTTGGTTGATAGTGCGCTTTCTTTCGATATCTTGCTGTTGGATGCGCAGCACACCAATCTGATCTTATCGATTAGCTACCTTGTCCTTATTCCAGCCATTGTGTCCGCTGTGATGGTGGTCAGTATGAGCACGCCTGCCGAAGAAAAAACCATGCAAGTGCAGGCTTTACCTGCCATGTCACAAGGTTCTCCAGAAGAGGTCGATACATCGACTACACTAGTGAGTAGCTTAGATGACGACCAAACTGAAGAAACTACTCAGATCATGGCTAAGTTCGATGCATTAATGAGAGAACGCCAAGTATTCAAGGATCCTGACCTGTCTCTCAATCGCTTGGCACGAAAGCTAGGCATTCCTGCTAGAAAAATATCGTCTGCGGTTAATCAAACTCACCAACAGAACATTTCGAAGGTGATTAACGCCTATCGGATTGAACACGCTAAGACTCTTCTGAAGCAAACCGATGAAGCGATAACAGAGATCTACCTAAGTTCAGGCTTTCAGACCAAGTCTAACTTCAATAGGGAGTTTTCAAGGATAACTGGGCAAACTCCGAGTGAGTTTCGAAGTTCGCTACAAGTGTTAGATTGAGTGTGTTTGCTTTTTGTTTATCAATTTAGAAAGCGAACGATGTCATTGAAGAACAATTGGTGTAACTGGCCGCGTGATGTACCAATACCATCTTTACAAATAATGCCATCGCCTGGGACCTCTTCATTCAGTATAGCTATAGCACCGGTTTTACAGCTTTGAATGAAGCTGAAATGGGTGGCTTTTTCATAGACTTTGTAGCGTCTAGAGTTTAGCGGTACATGTTCGGCAATATAGCCAGACTCTAATGCTTGAGGGAGATCTCCTATATCTACCCCGGCCGCCAGTATCAAGGTTGGTACTTTAATGGCATTTAAGCTAACGATTGAAAAGCTGCGAGCAAGCCCTAAATCAAGGCTGACTACACGTTGAATTCTTGGATCTGAAAGATCTTTATTGTTTGGCTCTGCAGCTTGGACTTTGTCGAGCCCTAGCTCTTCAGCAAGTCCACAAGTTCGTGGGTTAGGGTATATGAGACAATCCGCTTCAAAGGTTTGCCTATCGATTCTTGCTCCCGCCAATTGCATTACTGTCCAGCCACCCAATGAATGCCCGATTGCAGTCACATTGTCGGCGTTAGCAGACTGCTTCCACTGTGGGGCAGATGACAGGTAATCCAGAATACGTGATACATCTCGTGGTCTTCCCCACCATTTCGCTGCTTGCTTTGGAGAATGGTTGAAAGAGGTGGTTCCCGGATGATTTGCGGCCGCTACGATGTAGCCTTTACTCGCAAGTTTGGTCGCTAACCAGTTTTGATTGCGCCAGTTTCCTCGGTAGCCGTGTGATAGCAGTATTACTGGAAAAGTGCCTGATTGAATGTCTGCATCTTTGATGACTTGTGTTCCGATGAAGGCGGGGTTATCGCCAATTAAGGTTGTGTCTGATGCACCTCTCGCGGGATACCAAATGGCAGTGTTTAGCGGGCGATTAGGATTGTCAGTTAAGGTGGCTTGAGTGAATCCGACACCGGAAGCGATGGCTGAACTGCAAAGGAAAAGTAGGGATGTGAACAGTAAATGTGTCTGTTTCATAGTGTTGACTCCAACTGAGGTAAGTGGAGCTAATATGCGCTAAGGCTAGGTATCACGAGACCTCAAACACGATCGAGGACGCCCTAAATCGTGTTTTAATACCTAAGCTAGTGACTTGCTTCTAGTTACCTTCTTCTAGGACGCTTCTCTACCAAGCCGTTTCTTTCTAAGCCACGTCTGACGCTGCTGCATAGTTTACCGAAGCGACGCAGCTCTTCGAAGTTTGGCCCTTGTCCCATTGAGATGCTGTGTTCCCAGTACATCAATTCTGTGTCGACCATCTCTAGCAATTTCTTAGAGCAACCTGAGCAGTTTCCTTTTGGCCCACAAATGAATGTCTCTGACTCATAGAGCGGGAGTTCATTTTTAACTTCTTCGATGAGATTCAACATTGCCGAATTCAGATCCGGTTTTTTCGTTGTGATTGGCTTTACGTTTGTTGATGCTGGCGCAGTAGTCAAAGAAGATGTTTGTGTATTGGCATGTAGATTCAAAGCAGCTGATGACATATCAAAGGCCTCAAGGAAAGGTGAAGAGGGGCATCCTACACCTCAAAATGAAGTGAACCTTGATGTAGTGCAATAAGCGTGGAGATATATCCGAAAGAGGTAGGCGAAACGAGGGCGCAAAATGCGGAGAAAATGGGAGAAGAGGAGCCACAAATGGTGTGACCCCTTTCATTAAGACTTGTTATTGATAAGAGTTTTTAGAACTCTGCATCGAATTGGAATTCCATCCACTCTTTGGTAATTGGGTGGTGTAGGGCAAGTCTTTCTGCATGTAGGTGAAGACGGTCAGCTTTGTTGCCATACAGACCATCACCGACGATAGGCATATGTAGCCCTTCTTCATGTGAACAGTGCACACGTAACTGGTGTGTGCGTCCTGTTTTAGGGTGCAGATAAACCTTGGTGGTCTCTTGATTGCGTTCAATCACTTCCCATTTAGTTTCTGCAGGTTTGCCGTGCTCGTAGCAGACAATTTGACGAGGACGATCGTACAGGTCACCACGCAGCGGTAATCGAACATAACCCTCATCTTCGGTCAGAACGCCCTCAATCATCGCGACGTATCGCTTCTCGACTTCACGAGTAATGAACTGTTTCTGCAGGCTTTTGTTGGCGCGTCGAGTCAGGGCGAATATTAGAATGCCAGAGGTCGCCATGTCTAAGCGGTGTATAACGAACGGCCCTTCGACATCGGGATGCATTTCCTGAACGCGAGTGTAGGCAGAATCTTTGATGGTCTTGCCCGGTACTGAAAGGAACCCTGCTGGCTTATGTACCACAACGATATGCTCATCTTGAAACAGGATATCGAGCTCTTTGCCCTCTGCTGGGTTCTCTAACAACGGGTTTGGATCCACTTCAAGGCCTTTCATCATATGGCCAAGTATCGGTACACATTTGCTTTGGCAAGAAGCGTAGTATTTCTTGTGCTTGCGGATCTCTGATTTTGGAGAGCGGCCCCACCAAAATTCAGCTAATGCCAATGGTGTGTAGCCATTCAAATAGGCATATTGCAAAAGCTTAGGCGCCGCACATTCACCAGAGCCTGCTGGTGGTATTTTATTTGGCGTGTTTTCAAAGATCTGGTTAAGGTCTTCGACATCTCCTTCCGCATTTTGGAAAGCGTATTGTGAAAATAACTTGTGTTGAAGCTGATGAGAAAGGTGCGCTCTTCGCTCTTTTAATTCAGCCAATTGAGCCGTAAATACATCCACCTTGCTTTGTAGCTCGTTTAGGGTTTGTTCCCAATTGAGCTTCAGGTATTTCTGTTGGTTCTTATCTGCAACACTGGCTTTGTTGAGCTCTTGGTTTAGTTGCTCAAAAGCTTTCTCATCAAGGTTCTCTTTACCTTGCTCTCGTTGCTCTTTGCGCGTTTTACGACCTTCAATGATCAACAAGCGTTGAGCTTCGATTTCTTGCTCTGCCTGCGCTTTTTGCTGTGCCAATTGTTCACACAGCTCAAGGTATTGAGCGTTGACCTGCAGCGCTTTAAATTCGGCGTTCACCGCCATCATATCTGCGGTTTCTTGACGGAAAAAACTGTCACTGCTCAGCATGTCGAATACTGGTGGAACAAAGTGCGGCAGGAGGTTTTGATCGGCGATTTTCCCTGAGAATGCAGAGAAGTAACCAAGTTCACCTTCAGGGCTTCTTACTAGTAATACACCAAACATCTTGCCGCGACCTTCGTCAGAATCCAGTCCGAAGTCGTGCTGCCAATCGGTTTGGGTTTCTAGGTATTGTTGAAGCTGGTGCGACGCAATTTCACACAATGGATGTGGTTCGTAGTAGAACGGAAAGGTGAAACGCTCAGGCAATGAATATGACTCGATCGGCTGTTGAAAGCGAGTGAAGCAGTGCTCAGGTGTATGGCTGTTCTCTGAGTCGTGCGTTGGTTTTGATGAGTGCATATAGTCGTCTTACTTGATGGTGATAAATGGCTACGAGTCTACTGTGCTTTGAGAGCTTAAATACAGTATAAGGCAGGCGATTCTACTCTTTATCTAAAAGCGCCTCAAATAAGAAATCGCACCGTGGTTTTATACAGTAAACTTGATTGTTCGTATAAGGTTGGAGTGCTCAGGGGAGGAATACAAATTAATGATTGGTCTCTCGTTTTTCATCATCGAAGACTACTTACTAATGGAAGGGTGCTAGGCTTGCTCGCTTCGTGTTCAAAATAAGGTAACGTTATGATTCCACTCAATACTTCGATTGTGGCTGGTGTCGCTCTTTCTGAGATCGACGGACAAACGAAAATGCTATTAATGAAACGCGTAAAGGGCGGCTATTGGTGCCATGTTGCAGGCTCGATTGAAGCGGGTGAAACTGGTTGGCAGGCAATCGTACGTGAATTTGAAGAAGAAACTAAAATCGAAGCGAAAGAATTGTATAACGCTCAATTTTTGGAGCAGTTCTACGAGGCGAACGTCAATGTCATTCAACTTATCCCGATCTTTACTGTACTTTGCCCACCAGACCAAGCGGTAGAGTTAAACCATGAACACACTGAGTATCGATGGTGCAGTTTAGAGGAAGCGAAAGCGTTAGCGCCATTCCCCAACCAACATGCGGTGTATGATCATATCTGGGCATACTTTGTTGATACGCCAGCTAACCCACTTTATCGAGTAGATGTGGGCTAGTCTTGGTTTACGGATGTTGAGTAACGAGTCCTCAATAAGCCAAGCGCAATAGCTAAACGCCACAGATGCTGAGCCTAAGACTTACCAAGATATGGGGTTAAAAAGGCACTCGCTTGTGCTTGGCATAGCCCCACGTCAACTTTCACACTATGCGACTCCAGTATTGCTACACCGCGACCATTGTTGCGAGGGTCTGGATCGAGCATAGCAACCACAACGTGTTTTACACCGGCTTCAACCAGAGTATTAGCACAAGCTGGTGTCCTACCGATAAAAGAGCACGGCTCTAATGTCACGTAAGCTGTTACGCCTTCCATATCGCCGTCATAGTGATTCAGTGCCTCGACTTCAGCGTGGTTCCCACCAACCTTTTGTGTGTAACCAACAGACACTACTTTATCGCTCTTCACCAATACACACCCCACTGGTGGGTTTGGTTGACAGTCGGGTAGGGCTTGGCGCGAAGCTTCAAGTGCTTGCAGCATGTATTGTTGGTTCATGGTTGTTACTCAGTATGACGAGAAGAAGAAATCGTTTGTTACCGCGTGCGGTTTAGCTAATAAGTGAGGCATGCTCGATCTGATTGGGCTGTTAGTCAATGGTTTTAGCTTTGAAGCTGTTCGATAGTTAGCTGTCGGTAATAGTTAATTTTAGCCAATGGTTAATTTGGGCCAATGAGTTAGCCAGTTTTTAGATTGGACTCGTTGATCAAATACGTCGCGACCGCGGTTCGGGTTTGGCGTTATTTTCAAATTGAACAGGCTCTCTAAACCAAAAGCCGATATACACTCGATACGTCCATGGCAGTTTCTCTTTACTGCGATAGCGGTTTCTTTTTCAGGCCAGTAACTCATTGCATCTAGTGTACTTTGATAAGGTTTATCTTGGTTTCGAGTATGCATATTAGCTTGATTACGAACTTGCCAGTTGAGTTTAGGTAGCTGTTGTTTTAGCTGAGCTTCGTAATCTATGTCCGATTGGTAACCATAATCACCGCGATCAAAGTAGATCACATCAATATCGTTGAGCGGCGTGGGGCTATCAAAGCCATGCAAGTGATCCCAAACTAGATTCCTTACGAAGCCTGCAGCGACATAGCATTGTGGTAGAGCTAATTGAGCCACGCATTCTAAGATTTTGGTTCGCAGCGGATCTTGTTCGATCAAGGCTGCGATTTGGTTGGTCAATGCTTGAGTCATTATGGGGTGGTTACATCAGTCACTTGATAATGGCGTGTCACGTTCTTAGTTATCTTGCCCCAGTCAGAGGTTTTCACTCTATTTTGGTGGGCCTCAAACGCTTCACGGTTAGTGAACTCTTCATATACTTCAAAGCGATTTGGCTGCAGTGAGCTTTGGCTAACACGAAATACAACACATCCCGTCTCTGCCAACGTGAGTTCTTTATGAACGGTCAGTGCTTGTATAACTGCTTCTAGATCATCGTCTGGTACGACAATGTGCCCTTGTAAAATCACTTTACTGATTGTTGTGTCCATTTAAGTCTGCCTATCCTTTACTTATCGTGTTGCCTTTCATCAACATAATCCCATTTTGAGTATGTGTCGTATAGACCAGTGTGAACAAAAAACAGACTCACTCCTCTCCAGTTCTAGTTACAGTGTAACTTAAGTGGGTGAGGGTATAATAATTTGGGAACTAAATCCTCGATGTTCCGGTCTATTAAATGGGTGAGGGTATAATAATTTGGGAACTAAATCCTCGATGTTCCGGTCTATTAAATGGGTATCATAGAAGTGTATTGATACTGAAATGAGTTTGTCATCTGAGAGATCTAACCTTTAATAGGTAGAACGGCTTGTTGGATTAAATTGAGCCACAGTTGATATCTAGGTCATATTTTGATGTAAATGGTACTTAGAACTCTTTATATTTTGTGATTTGTATCATTGATCTGGCCATCAAACACCGTTAGATTCGAATAGTTGGCAATAAAAAAGCTCATGAAGAGCAGCTAAATGAAAAGGAAAAATACCTTATGAAAAAAATGAGAAGAGCACAGCTTCATCGCGTTCGTATCCAATACTGGAAAGACACTTCGAAAGAAGCTTCAAAGAAATAAGCTTTACATATCAAGTAATAAAGCTAAAAACTTACAAAGCTGAAAGGCTTTCAATCACAGCCATCAATGGCTACAAAATGAAACAAACCGATTTCGATAGCACTCTCAATGACCTTCATCTGGTCGGTAGCTAAAGAAATCATCCCTCAAAGAGCTGGCAGGCATTAATAACAATGCAATTTAATGTCAGCTCATTAATACCTCTCAAAGCAAACCTCTTACACAGTTAATCTGTTACCTAGTATATTTTCTACTTAGCACAACGATTCCACACCCAAGCTCCAAACAGAAACTACGAGCAAAAAAAAGCTCCCGATTTCTCAGAAGCTTTGATTTCATTATTTGCGCATCACGCGATAGGTTTTGTAACCTGTTATTGGAACAGTGTCTTTAGGCTTACATCGTCCGTTCTGTTTAATTTAAGGCTCAGTAGATAGCCACCGATACCAAGCAAGACGTAAATACTCAAAGATAAGACAGAGACGTCAGAGAGCGCACTGAACGGGTTACTTGCCGTAAGTACTTTCATCGGTAGTGAAGTGATAACAGAAAAGAAGTCATTGATGCCATAGAAACCGAACAGTGCGATAGCCAGCCATTTGATTGCAAAGCTTGAAACAAAGATGACAAGCAATGGCGAGTTAACCAGCTGCGAGATCGCCAGTGTCATTGCCGCTAACGGTAATAGCACCAAGGCAACTAACAACATTCGACTAAAGAATACCAACCAATTGGTGAGCACATAAAATAGTGATTGCTGTTCTACTAATAGCGCCAGTTGTTGTTCGCTAGATACGTTTAGAATCCAGAATAGAACATCGGCAAATAGAACTAATAGGGCGCAGATAGCGGGTATCACCACTAAACCAAAGCCTAGCTTCACACCGTGAGTCAGAGCATTCGATACCGGCATGCTTCTCCAAAACATTGAGCTGCCTTCTTGGCGCTCTTTACGCAGTGTTTTTGGGATATACAGCGTTGAAAGCAGCAGTGAAATTAAGCCCGCGCCAAAGTAGATCACTGAGTTTAGGTCTTGTGCAAATTCTCTATGGATGTCGCTCACATCGCCGTTAACTTCCATCTGGAAGAAAAACTCATGCTGTGCCGCGCCATTAAAGAACAGACTCACGAACAGTAACAAACCACACAACGCAACGAATAGAGGTAATCGAGTATTGATTTTGTGCTCGATAAGTTCTTTTTCTAGCATATAAAAACTTGGGTGCATTATGCCTTCTCCGTCTGTGTTGCAAGGAATAGGTCGGCAAGACCAACGTTGTAAATGTTACCTAGTGATTCAACTTGTGGTTTGTATTGACCTTCCAATAACCATTTAGTCGTTCCTAATCCCGGTTGTGAAGTAAGTGGTTTCATTTTTTGAATGTCGCTTGAGTGGTTGTTAGCAACTTCGATAATGAAGTAATCACTTTCGATATCTTCCATACTCTTCTGCAGCACGCAGCGGCCTTGTTTGAGAATAAGTACATCTGTCAATAGATGTTCGATCTCAGAAACCTCATGGCTAGCAATGATCATCGCACGCTCGCCATCGTGGAACCATTCCAATAAGTGGCGGTAGAAGGTGTCTCGGTAAATCAAATCTAGGCCAAGTGTTGGTTCATCCAAGATGAGTACCTGAGTGTCAGTTGCGATGATGATCGCAAGGTGAACCTGTACTTTCATTCCCTTAGAGAGCTGTTTGATCGTGGAAGAGAGTTTAATGTTCGTGCTACTCAGAGTTTGCTCGGCTTTTTGTCGGTTGAAACTCGGGTGTACGCCCTCGGTGTAACGAAGTAGTTGTTTGATGGTCATCCATTCAGGAAGCACATTCACATCAGAGATGTAAGATAGGTGCTGCATGAGCTCTGCATGCTGGTGGATTGGGTGGTAGCCGTTGACTTCGATTTCACCTTGGTAGTTATGCCCACCAAGCAGTGACTTGATGAGAGTCGATTTACCAGCGCCATTATGACCAAGCAAGCCAAGCACTTGGCCAGGTTTTAGTTCGAAGCTGATGTTCTCTACACCCACTTGATTTGAATAAGTTTTAGTGACGTTTTTCGCGGAAAGTAAAGTACTCATGACTTGTCCTTTATATGTTGTTCTAGCTGTTTCACGAGTTCTTCGACACTCATATCAATGATGCCTAGCGTCTCAGCGATGGCTGGGATCTGTGTGTTGATGAAAGTTTGGTGTGCGGACTCTTTCAGTTTTTGAAGTGCACCTTCGGCTACATACATACCTTGGCCTCGCTTCTTTTCAACCAAGCCTTCATCAACCAGTAACTGGTAGCTTTTCATGACGGTAAGGTGGTTGATTTTAAGATCAGCAGCAACAGCGCGCACAGAGGGCAGGGCTTGTTGCTCTAGCCAAATACCTTGCAGAATCTGGTCGCTGATCTTAGTGGCAAGCTGCCTAAAGATCGGTTGGTCGTCTTTCCATTCGGTCATAATTAAAACTGCATGGTGATATACATGTGTATAACACTAACCTTTTTATTCGTATTGGCAAGACTTTTATAAAAATTAATAGAATATTTTTATGGTTGGATGTTCAGTAAAAACAACGTTATTATATAGCACCCCGTACTGTGGTGTTGAGTTCGTATGTTGCACATTAATGACAAAAAACTGGTCTGGTTTACCAAGTATTTGCCAATAGCCATCATCATCTTTTCTGCGATCATCTTGAATATGGCGATGTTCAAGAGTGTGAATCAAAAGGTTAAGGCGTTGGTTGAGTTAATTCGAACCGATTATATTGCTGCCCAAAAAGGCTCTATTGAGGCGCAGGTGCTTCAGGTTTCTCAGCAAATTACACACACTCAACGCCTTGTTGAAGATGAAGTCAAAAAGCGCATTACTCGAAGGTTAGATAGAGCGTACACTGCGGCTCAAAATATCTATTCTTCGAACCAACACTTGTCAGAAGATAAGCTTAAACAACTGATTTTAAATGAGATCAGAAAACTGAGTTATGCTGAAAAGCAAGAGTACATCTATGCCTATGACATGCAGGGCACGTCACTCGTTCATCCTCTTAACCCAGAAATTGAAAACACCAATCAGCTTAAAACGACAGACACTCAAGGTGTGGCTGTCATCAAAGAACAGATTGAACTTCTTAAGCAGAGTAATGGTGCCTTTTCTCGGTACTTCGTTCCGCGCCCAGAACTAGAGGGGAGAGATATAGATAAGCCGTATATCGATAGTACGCACTATGAGAAATTAACCTATATTCGCCGATTCGAGCCCTTTGACTGGTACTTTGGTACTGGCGTGTCTCTGGATGATGTTAAGCGAGCCAGTTATCAAAGGATTCTAGAAATACTGTCGAGAATAATCGTGGGTGACAATGGTTATCTGTTCGTTTTTGAACAAAATGGTGACAGCTTACTCCACGCAAATCGAATTAATATCGGGCAAGGGATTAACGTCTACGATGATCTTGGAAGTCGCTTTAAGCAAGATGTTCTAGCGAAATCTGAAGAGGGCGGATTTGTTGATTATGTAACCGCCGATAAAAACGGCGTTATCGGGCCTAAAAGTAGCTATGTCAAAAAGGTCGGTGATTGGAATTGGATCGTCGGCACAGGCGTGTATTTGAATAATGTTAATGCTTCGATAGAGAAACGAAAAAATGAGTTGTTAGCTGAATCGCGTAACGAATTTGGTCTTGTTCTTATATTGAGTGTGTTGGTGACGATGAGCTGTATTTTTATCAGCGCCCTTATCAGCCGAAGAATATCAACCCGCTTCTCTCAGATGGAGCAGAGAATCGCAGACGATTTTAGCCGAATACAAAACAGTCGCCGTCGACTGCAACATATGGCAAAACACGACTCTCTGACGGCACTTCCTAATCGTTCTGAACTAGAGCTTCAAGTTAGCCGTGCGATTGCTCACTCAAAACTTGAGGGTAAGCTGGTGGCATTGGTTTTTGTCGACCTCGATAACTTCAAGCGTATCAATGACCAGTTTGGTCATGCGAGTGGAGATGAACTCTTAAAGCAGATAGGTCAGCGTTTTGAAGATATCTTAGGAGAGAATGATGTCGTTTCTCGCTTTGGGGGGGATGAGTTTGTTTTCTGCTTGCCCGGTATTCATGACCTTTCTGATGCAGAGCAGAAAGTTCAACAGATCCAAGATGTCTTCAATCCATCCTTCGACCTAAATGGTGTAACGGTATCGACTCGGTGTTCGGCGGGCGTCTCTATGTACCCTTATGATGGGACGGAAGTGGAAGAGTTGCTGACGAAAGCGGACATTGTGCTGTACAAGGCAAAAGAGTCAAACAAGGGTGATGCTGTTTTTTATGACGATGTAATCAATCGAAAAGTGAAGTATGACTATTCGGTAGAAAAGCAGTTAGAAACGGCCCTAGAACGTGGTGAATTCAGTGTGTTCTATCAACCGCAGGTCGATGCACATTCCAAACAGTTAAAAGGCGTGGAAGCGCTGTGCCGTTGGAATAATGGTTCACTTGGGTTTGTCTCACCCTTAGATTTCATTCCGGCTGCTGAGCGAGTAGGGAAAATTCATGAGATTGGTGAGTTCGTGTTAAGGAGAGCGTGCGAAGACACCCTTAATTTGATGCCAAATGGACCTGAGGCGATATGTGTGTCCGTTAACGTGTCGCCTAAACAGGTATTCGAACTAGGTTTTGACGAGAAAGTGATACGTTTAGTGGAGGAAGTCGGCATTGCTCCACAACGAGTCACTCTCGAGTTAACGGAAAACATCCTTATCAAAGATCTGCATATCGTAGAGCCGATACTGAGAAGGCTTCGAGATTATGGATTTGGTATCTCGCTCGATGATTTCGGAACTGGGTTTTCATCACTCAATTACCTTAATACTCTGCCAATCACAGAGATAAAGATCGACCGATCTTTCATCGGCAAACTGAATTCCAGTCAGCACAGTGAGACTTTAGTGAAAGCCATTATTGATATTGGCGCCTCTTGTCAGATGAAAGTCGTTGCCGAGGGTGTCGAAACCCCAGAACAGATGGAGAAGTTACAGCAATACCATTGTGATTTACTACAAGGCTATTACTTTGATAAACCACTGACTGCTAAAGGGTTACTGGACGCCTATTTTCCTGTGAACTCTGGAAGCCTTAAGTGCACCAACGCCTAACTTAATCGACGCCTTTGAGTTCACAGGTACCTTGATAAAAAGGATTAGCTGGATGTACTTTGAGGACGGCTATAAAGGTAGCCCTGATGTAAGTTGTAGCCCAACTGACACAAGATGTATTGTTGTCTATGCGTCTCAACACCTTCATAGATCATCGTAATATTGGATAGGCGTCCGATCTCCGAGATATTGAGTAGCACGCCCTGGTGATGCTCTCCTGATTCAATGTCTTTCACAAAACAGCGGTCCAACTTTAAATAAGTAGGGGAGATAACGCTGATGATTTCGATGTTGTTGTTTCCTGTACCAAAGTCATCCAGCGCGATGGTGATGCCCAGTTTCTTGATTGCTTTGATGTTGTCGATGACTTCGCAACCATAGCCAATGTTTGAGTATTCCGTTATCTCGACGACAAACTCATTAGCCTCCATTGCGTCTAAGTGCTCTTTAAGCTTCGAAAAGTTATTACCTACCAAGGCACTTGGACACACGTTAACCCCGTATATCTCATGACTGTTGTGTAACTTGGCGTTTCTTACCGTTTCAATAAGCAAAATGGTATGAAAAGTGAGTAGGTTGGTACGTCGCATGGTGTTGATAAAGCTTAGAACGCCGACATTACGAACCCTAGACAAAAGCTCATAGTACAAAACGGTATTGTCTTCCGTATTGATGATCGGCTCTTCTTCAAATGAGATGTTCTTCCAGCGAAACAGGTAAATGAAAAATCCAAGTATGTAAGAGCGATAGAGTAAAGTGGAAAGCAAAATAGATGTAGCCATCCACAGCGCGACAATATCATCGCTATAGAAAGTAATGGTCGCTCCGCTTGGTAGTGGGGAGGTGTAAATCGCCTGGCTGGTTTCGCCTAAGTTGAGAATGTAGTAACCATTTTTTTGTATTGAGACGGAATCAACGAGCAGAGGCAGCAATGAGTTTCTGTAACGTGCTTCAATAGAGCCTTTTGAAATACGTACCGTTAACTCGGTATTCTTTTCTGAGTTTGTGAAACGAGAATAGGAAAAGTCGCGGCTATCGTAGAAGTCATCAATCTTATCTATTTCAACAGATTGAGAACGAGCTTTTGAGATGAAGCAGGAACCTTGAGGTGTAGTCATGACAACGGAGTCGAGGTTAAGAGAGTGCCTTAATGAATGAATTGCACCTGTAGTGTCACAGCCAAAATCCATGATTTCTTCTGCAATGTGCAGAGTGTTTTCGCTGTATTCATCTGCAATTTTCATCGTATAAAGGATTTGGAAAAAGTAGATAACGAGCAAGAAGAGTGACGTCACCGTGAGCACAGTGACCAAAGCCCTGATTAGCTCCTTGTGGTATGTGTTGAACATCAACTTCAGCATTGTAGCCTGGCTCGGTTTGAACTGGTTGATGTCATATTTGGGTGCGATACGGTTCTCTGAACTTTTATCAAGGTCGATAAAGTAACCCACTTTATAGAGGTTTGATATGAGTTCACTATTATTATCAACCTTTGCCTTTTTACAAAGGTTTCGGTACTTCTTTCTTATAGAAGCGATAATATTTTTTAGAGCATACAGACTGAACTCTTCATCAAAATGTAATTTAAATGACTCTTCAACATCTCGAGCTGATTGAGGGTTTGAAATTGAAGCATTCTCAATTAAATACTTGAAGACAAAACTCTCTTTACTATTAAGTGTTTCCTCTGATATCTTATTACTGTCTTTCTTTATATATATTTTTTCTTCGTTATAGATTAGTTGCAAGCTCTCATTATTGTTATTTATATTGAAAGAACAGTGCATAGCTCAACTCCTAAGCGATAGTTATTATATTTGTGTGATTGATATGTGATGGCTGGGATTGTCGTTCAACCTAAGAGTCCGTTCTAAATAACATAACTAAAATGTCACCATTTCTCTCAAGATGTTGATACTAATCGCAGAATTTGGGCTGTAATGAAAGGTTGTAGAGATGTTCACCCAAAACTTGAATTTATAAATGAAAGCCACTTTTTTACAAGGGACAAGGGGGATTTATCCATTTGTTTTGGTATTTATCCATTTGTGAGCTTCAATATTAGCGCTTTTTACAGGAGTTTTAGTGATTGCTAATATTGGTGGGCGTGGCGTTTTAGGTGTCGACCTATCAGGTAGATTTATCAAAATTTTTCAGGATAAAGTTCAGTTTGAAAATTTAAGATGATATTAATATCATTTAAATTCAAGTTTATACTTCTTTAATTTATATAATCACTAATTAATAGTAATATCATTAGCATTAATTGGGAACTTTAACGTTATTGCTTTTTGATTATTTATTATGTCACAACAAAAATGTTATTTTAAATTGGATGGTTTTTAGTCTGTTAATTAACAAAACCGTGATGTTGATTCCATGGTTGCGTTAGCATCGGTTAGTGCTTGCACTCTATTTTGTTGGTAAATAGTGTTGATTGAAATGAACGAAATAAGGTGGGATATTTTGTACTTGGGTTCATGTCGTTATAATAATGATTCTATTGGGTGAGTTTTTTTGATTGGTCTTCCATAAAGAAAGCTCCAAGATAGGTGCATCATCAGGAGCTTTCTGGTCGCTTCTTGTGACTACTTTTTAAAGCAAGTGGATAGCTCTAAAGCTAAAGGTTAGAAGTTAAAGCTTGCAGTAACGCGTACTACGTCTTCTTCAAATGGTGTGGTACCACCTGAGCCGTCTGGCACCATCGCCGAATCGTTGATCTTTCCGTAATCGACCGTTAAACCTATCATGCGCCAGTTCACTGTGGCACCCACTGAACCGTAAACATTATCGATATTGATGTCGTTGAAAGAAGCGTTGCCCGATTCCACATCGGCATTTAAGTAGTTGATACCAACCTTAGGGATGATATCAAACTCGGCAATTTCAAATCTGTAGCCGATGTTGGAATATAAGCCCCATGCATCTTGTGAGTTTGGCTCGTCTAAATCTACCGCTTCCGTACCTAATGAAAAGCCACCACCTACGACAATATTATTCGATAGGGCTTTACTATAGCCAAAGGTTGCCAACTCTTGATTCCCAATAAATGTCACACCGGCCTCAATAGAGTTGTCGCGGTCACCTGCGAGTGCAGACAATGGTAAGCAAGCTGTAACGACAGCGACGGCAGGTAAGACTAAGTGGTTCTTTTTCATGATTCTCTTTCTCATTTTGTATGGACGAAAGCAGAATACAAAATATCGAAGTTCAAATATGAGTCGCCAAAAAGTCACATTTGAGCTGAACAAGAATTGACATAGAGAGCGGATAACTAACTGAACTATTGAGATGAAGGAGAGATTTTATGAGTGAGAAGCATACTGCTGTTGAGTGTTAATAACTGACATGTTCAGCAGCTTGTTAGGCCAAATACACGATACTTGAGCCGATACTCGCACTATTGTTCATTCGCCATTTCAAGTGAATAACACTGAATTATCGAAGGCATAAAAACTTGCTTTCGACTTCATTTGAAGGGATTGGTTTACTAAACAAGAACCCCTGCAGATATTGGTAACCACAGTCGACTAAGAAGTCCTTCTGCGTTACTGTCTCAACACCTTCCGCGACCACTTTTAGCCCTAACTTGTCACAGATAGCTTGAGTTGCTTGAACTATGGCTTTGCTGCCTTTGTGTGACCCGTGCACAAAACTCTTATCAAGCTTAACAGTACTAATAGGTAGGTCATGCAACATAGATAGAGAAGAGTAACCAGTACCAAAGTCATCCAGGTGCAACTCCACACCCAACTTGGCAATGTCACACAACGCTTGTCTAACTTCGCCATGTTTGAAAATCATGGATGACTCAGTGATCTCAAGGGCGATGCTCTGAGGTTGGATATTGTAGAAGTTGAGCATTGCAGACAGTTGGTCTGCAAAAGTTGCATGCATTTGAATACTGGAGATATTGATACTCATCATTAGCTGGTTATCAAATTCTCGGTGCCAAATGGATAGCTGCTTAAGTGCGGAGTTGAGCACCCACTTTCCAAGCGGAACTATCTGACCTGTTTCTTCTGCTAGAGCGATAAACTCGTCAGGTCTAATGTCCCCTAAATCTTTATCTGACCAGCGTAGCAGTGCTTCAAACCCTTTCACTTTATCACTGCTGGTATTCATGATCGGTTGGTAGTGCAGTGCGAGATCCTCATTCTCTAGAGCGCGAGCTAAACGATGACGAATTTCTACTTTTCGATGAAGTGCGCGAGCTAAGCTAGGGGTGAAAGTTTGGAAGCGGTTACGTCCGTTAGCTTTTGCCATGTGCATTGCCATGCCCGCTTGTTTTAGTAATGACTCTTGGTCTATGGCGTTATCTGGAAAGTTTGCAGTACCTATGCTGCAACCCACAGACAGAGTACCAATTCCGCTGATGTGAAAACTTCGGTTTAATGCATCAATAATGCGTGTGCAAAGCAGTGGGATGTTTTGATTTCGGCAGGCGTGAGCAATCACGATGAACTCATCGCCACCAAAGCGACCAATCATGCAGGTTTCATCAACGAGCTGTTTTAGGCGCTCACCGACTTGTTTTAGCAGCTGATCTCCCACGCTATGCCCATAGGTGTCATTGACGAGCTTAAAGCCATCAAGGTCAACAAACATCAACTCAAAAGGGGAGCGGTAGGCAATACTGGTTTGTAGTAAATTGGTGATCCCTCTACGGTTATGAAGCTCTGTTAAGCAATCGTGTTCCGCGTTGTACCTGGCTTTTATCAGCTTTTCTTTTTGCTTGGTGGTGCAGGTTAGGTCTAACAGTAGCTCACTCTTGTCGAACAACCACTTGCCTTGAACATCAAAGTGATGGGTTTTGTCACCTATAGTACAGCTCACTTCTTCAAGGATCTCTTGCCCCGTTCGTGCTGAGAATAGCCAATGGGCTGCGGTTTCTTCGCTGGAAAGAAAATCGGAGAGGGTGGTAAAGGGTGAGCCATAGTTTTGATTAAACGCGGAGTTAGTGCTTACTATCTTACCTGAGCGGTCAAATAGCAGAGAAAGGTTCGCTCCATCTGAGTAAGCGAGGTCGTGCTTAAGACTGCCTTCTTCGGCAACCACTTGAACTAACATGCCCGTTCGCGCATCAGGTAAAGGAATACCAGAAAACTGGCAAAGTGCGCGTTTGGCTATGTATTTGGGGGTGAAGTTCCACCATGTTTTGATGCTTTCACCACGTAGAAATTGTCTTTGATACTCTTCGAGAGTTGCCTCTATTGCCTTTGACATCTCGACACTAAAGTCACGTGACGTCAGTTCAAACAAAGATTCCGCCTCCCACAAAGGAAGAGCACTTTGGTTTGCCCATGTGATTCTTTTGTTATCGATGTCATATATCCAAATAGGGCACTTTAGGTACTCGAAAGATTGATAACTTGTCATCATGCTGGACTCTACGTGAGGAAGTTTTAGTTGGATGCCACCGAGTAGGTAGCCTACTTCGGTGACTTATTAATACAAATCAACCCCTCTCCATATTAGTGAGAAAGGTGTGTTTATAGGTTTAATGAGCGAATAATCTTAGTCACTTTCCCTTCCGGAGTTGTTTCAATGATGTAGCCTTTTTTATCATCGAACATTTCACCATCAATAAAATGCCATCCATTTGGTTTCTTTATGATTTCCTTAGGGAAGTTCTCATCAAACATAGAATGATTTGGATATACCGTTTCGATAGCTTCGAATAAGAGCTGTGCTTGGTCTTGGTTCGCTAGGGTGAAGTCTTCCTTTAAGCACATGGTTAATTCAGGCAGTGGTTGAGTCGTAAACGGTTCAGTGACGGTACCTAATACACCTTTTTGTGAGTAGAAACGGTATGAGCCTGAACTACTTTCACTGCCATCTGGAGACTTGATATAAGGCGTCGCGCTGTAGAATTCACAGTCAAAGACCATTTTTTGAATAATGCTGCTTTGC
Source organism: Vibrio sp. Isolate22 (assembly GCF_022398115.1). Classification (NCBI taxonomy): domain Bacteria; kingdom Pseudomonadati; phylum Pseudomonadota; class Gammaproteobacteria; order Vibrionales; family Vibrionaceae; genus Vibrio; species Vibrio sp. Isolate22. The sequence continues at coordinate 22,527 of NZ_JAKEUW010000066.1, forward strand.
GGAGCGACCTGAATATCAATCCAAGAACTCACTTGAGATTGAATCTTTTTTATCGTTTCTTGCTTATCCGTATCAGCAAGTAAAGGTGCTGAAAATAAAGCAGACGTAGCCAGTAACAGTGAAAGCGGTTTATTCATTTTAAGAGGGTCCCTCTAAGGAGTGATTAAATGACAAATTACAAAGCGGATCTATTGATGTTGTGAATGTTACTTGAAGTGGTAATGACTTAATAGGAAGGAATGGGGGAGCAAGAAAGGAAAGTGCTGATGAGTGAAATAGGTAATCGGTTTCCTTTAGTGGTTAGTCGAATTTTCTGGTTTTTTAATCTAAATGGAGTCTGTTTCTTGGTTTTATAAACTGTGGTGTGACTGGTTAAAAGATGGTTGATTTGATTGTTTTTTGTAAACAATTTTAATGTAAGTGTGGGTAAGAAAATAAAGCAAGTGTAAGCGATTAGGATGGAATACGACATTAAATGCAATCGGTGTCATTTTGCGGAGCCTATATAAATCGAGGCTTGCAGACGACCTGATGTCTGATTTTGTAAACGTAGATGTACAAATATGATTATTATGTTTTGCGTACGGTAAAGCCTTGACTCTAATAACAATATTGATGATATATGACCAGTATATATACTGCCCACGCTTTTAATAAATACTGGTGATAGATATGTCGAAAACCAAAGTACTCATTGTCGAAGATGACCAAGAGATCGCTCGTTTAACCACACTCTACCTAGAAGCGGAAGGGTATGAAGTGAGCGTCGTTCATGAGGGAAACTTGGCACTTGAAGCTATCCGAAGTATTGAACCTGATTTAGTGCTGTTGGACCTTATGCTACCAGGTATGAGTGGCGCACAAATCTGCCGAGAGGCTCGTGAGTTTTACAATGGAATGATCTTAGTGCTGACTGCCTCTGCAGATGAAATGAGTGAAGTAAGCTTATTTAAGTTCGGTGCTGATGATTATGTGGCTAAGCCGATACGAGGGCATGCATTGCTGGCCCGAATCGAAGCTCTGTTGAGACGTGCAACGCCGGTTACAACAACGGTGGAAACGGTGTCAGAAAACCAGTGTGAGATCGTCATCAATAGCGCAGCCCAAAGTGCCACTTTATACGGACAAAACTTGAAACTCACATCCGCAGAGTTTGAGATTTTGAATCTTCTTGTTAAGAATGTTTGCCAAGTCGTTACCCGAGACCAATGTTGCCAATTATTCCGAGGAATAGATTATGCGTTTAACGATCGTTCGATTGATATGCGTGTATCTGGTTTACGCCGAAAGTTGCGCGTTCACGCAAAAGACAAACAGTTGATACGCACGGTACGTAATAAGGGGTATATGCTGGTTGCTTAAATTTATTAAAGAGAAGCTTCGCTCTGTTTCGATGTTTGCTCGGCTCTACCTTGGTATTGTTACAGGGATGTCGACGACAATCTTTTTGTTCCTACACCTGGGTGAAGGACATATGCGAAGAACAGAGATTGAGACTTTTCTCAATGATGGGTTGTACTTTGTTGAACAGTATAACCAACATCGTGACAAAGAAGATTCGCTCTACAAGGAACTCGATAGAACAGGTCACCAACAGTTTTTTATTTTCAATTTACGCCTGTTAGAGAATTGGTCGGGAGAACCTCCTTGTCAACGATGTGAGTTACATACCATCTTAAATGGTGTGCCTATTTACCTCAGCGAAAACAATTTGTACTCGGCTGTGTACCAACTGCCGAATTCCAAGTTTAGCTTTGCATTTTGTGAAGTTGGGGATTTCTTTTCTCCTGAAATTGAATGGTATGAGGATTCAGAGCGGCATTTTTTACTTGGACTTCTGCTTGCGGTCATCATTGCGATTGGAGCGAGTGTTTACTTGCCGGTTAGGGGCTTTCAAGAGAGGATTGAGTCGTTAGTTGAGAAGCAGAAACAGTTTGGTAAAGGTAAACTGAGTACGCGTTCTGAGACTGAATATATTCATCCTGTTTCCGAGTTGGCTAGCAGTTTTAATTGCATGGCTGAAGAGATAGAAAGCAAGGTGAAAGAGAGCCATATATTTGCTCAAGCAATTCCCCATGAAGTTCGTACGCCGTTAAGCCGAATACAGTTAGCGACTGACATACTGAGACGAGGAGCGCCTGAGCAGCATCAAGCACTTTTTGATGATATCGATACTTATGTCGACGATATCAACGAGCTCACATCAGAGATCATTATGCTCTCGAAGTTGAATGTTATGGACAATTCCTTCTTCGAGTTGGTGAAAGTAAGAGCGAGCTTACTTGAATATTGTTTAGACCGGATTCGCTATTCTGAGTTGGACAATGTGACCTTTGAATCAAAGGTGAATCAAGACAGCACAATAAAGTGTGATTGCTCAATGGCTCGCTTGGTGTTTGATAACATCCTTAAGAATGCTGGCAACTATACTAAAGACCACGTTTGGCTGACTTTAGATGAAAACTCAGAAAGCTGGTTAGTGGTCGTTGAGGACAACGGGCCTGGTATTCCTGAGGAGCGTCGTGATGAAGTCTTTGTTCCATTTTCTCGCTTAGACTCGAGCAGAAGCGCTTCAACCGGCGGTTTTGGATTGGGGCTTGCCATTGCAAACTCTGCGGCTAAGAAGTTAGGTTGGAGTATCAAGATCGATGGTAGCAGTTATGGTGGGGCTAAATTTACGATTGTAATTGCTAAGGCGGCTTAATCGTTATTTATCTTTATTGAATCTACACTCGTTTAGGAAAAACAAAAGCCATGGTTTGAACTGACACCGTGATGTGACCCCGTAAAGTTGGACATTTCTGTTAAGCGGCTTTCAAGGCCTGAGTTCGATATTCTATCGGAGTCAGGCCTTTTAGTTTCACTTTTATACGTTTGGTATTGTAGTACTCGATGTATTCTTTAATTTGCTCTATCAGAGCATCTGCATCTTCAAAGCTTTGGTTGTGATACATCTCTGTTTTGAGTAAAGCAAAAAAGTTTTCAGCAACCGCATTATCCAAGCAG
>NZ_JAKEUW010000067.1:0-24401 GCF_022398115.1 Vibrio sp. Isolate22
ATTCGCTAACTCAATGAAAAACTGACTCTGGCTACCACGACCGTTCAATCTCTGAGACGGCAATGTCCCGATATAAAGGACTGACTAGCGGCACATTGAGCTTGAGATGTTATAACGCTCAAGTTGGTGAGGCGTTAGCAAACGTCAAAGCAATGAACAAAGTTCTAGGACTAGGTATGCCTATTAGAAACTAACAGGTAAGTTCCGTAGGATAGATACGTCCTTTAGCTGATTTGATCAACAACGCCATTCTGAAGTAACAAGTGGCGGTGACGCACTGCCACTTGTTAAATTTTGCTTATGGCGCTTCATAACTCAGATATTGAATACACAAATCATGAAAAGCTTGCGCTTGGGGTGAGATAGTGCGGTCAGACAATCGGAATATTCCAATCTGACGCTGTAATGGCGGGTCGATCAAAGGAATCCACACTAAACGCGTTTCATTGGTTGGGAAAGCAAGCTTAGGCAGTGTGGTTACCCCAATGCCTAATTCCAACACAGAAAATAGAGAAGTGATGTTTTCTACCGAATACAGGGCTTGCTCGCTGAGCATACGTGCAGGTGTTGGATCGAGTAGGGTGCAAGTCCCGTTGCGAATGAACGGCTGTTTTAACAAAGTTTGCCATTCTATGCCTTCGGGTTGAGCGGCAATCGGGTTGTCCTTTAAGCAGACCACACCGATAGGATCGGAAAGAAGTGGAGTGAAGTCGATACTCTCTTCTTCTAAATGGGAGGTATTGCCAAGGGCGACATCCACTTCTCCAGAAAGTAATCTTGCTTCTACACCTGCCGCATTATCATCAATCAGGCTAACTTCAACGTTTGGGTATTGCTCACAAAAGGCCCCTAACACGCTAGGTATCAATTTGGCTGCCACCGACGGCACGCTCGCTATTCGAACTCTTCCTTGTTGCCCTGCCGCCGCTGCACGCAAGTCATTGTCTAATGCTTTGTAAACATTCAAGAATTGGATGATTTTTGGTAGGCATATTTCACCGAAAGGTGTCAGCGTAGACTTATTGCCTGTTTCAAACAGTGGCTGACCGAGTATTTTCTCAAGCTCTTTTATCGAAGTAGACAGTGCTGCCTGAGAGCGATTAGCTCGGTGAGAAGCTGCTCGAAATCCACCTTCTTCGACGACTAAAACAAAATGTTTTAACTGTTGTAGCTTAATACTCATGACTTCGATCCCTCTCTAGCCCTTGCTATACCTTACTTTTTGCAAGGTGATAGATTTTATTTATCAAATGCACAAAATTTACCGTTAGATTTATCAGGCGTCAAGGTGCAGTATTTAACCATCTTGAAACATAGTTGTTACAAAGTTGGATGGAATCGTGAACACACAAACTAAAAAACACTCAGTAAAAACCGCTCTTTTTGCTTCAAAAGCACCACTAGAGTGGGCAATCGTTAACAACGGCACTCTATACACGGCTCAGATTCCAATTGATGAAACGGGCGCAGTAGTAGAAGGCGGTATTGAAGCGCAAACGCGTCAGACTTTTAACAACCTTGTTCATACCTTGGAGTGTTCAGGCGAATCGATGGATTCTGTGCTGCAGGTTCTGATCTACGTGACTGACCGTGAGTACCTGAAAACGGTAAACAGCGTATACGGAGAATACTTCAACGCACCTTATCCAAACCGTGCAGCAGTCGTTGTTGCAGGGCTAGCTAGAGAAGAGATGTTGGTTGAATTCGTGGTTTATGCATCGGCGTCTCAACCTGAATAAATGGACTGTGAACTGAGGCAATTTGCCAATCAAAGCTGTTTGTCTATGCAGATCTTTATTGATACAAGCGAATGGTTTTACGCCTAGATACAAAATTAATACTTATTCTCTATATAAATTAACAATTTATTAATTAATCTGATGGTTGCCAGACTCACCGCAACCTAACGTTACAAGGACAGAATGATGACTCACTTACAGAATGTTCAAGCAGAAAACGCACTATATATTGGCGGCGAATGGCAAGCGGGTGTAAGCACCGTTGCGAACATTAACCCATCAGACATTTCTGAAAACATTGGCAACTTTGCACAAGCAAGTGCAGAGCAAGTTCAACAAGCGATTTCAGCGGCAAAACACGCTCAACCAGAGTGGGAAAAAACGCCGATTGAACGAAAGCAAGCCGTGCTTCAAGCGATTGGTGATGAGCTAATTGCCCGTTGTGATGAGTTGGGTACTTTGCTTTCTCGTGAAGAAGGTAAGCCTTTTGCTGAAGGTCGTGGTGAGATTTACCGCGCAGGCCAGTTCTTCCAATACTTTGCGGCTGAAGTGCTTCGTCAAATTGGTGATAACGCAGATTCTGTACGCCCTGGCGTTTCTGTTGAAGTGACTCGTGAAGCCGTTGGTGTTATCGGCATTATCTCTCCTTGGAACTTCCCGACGGCAACCGCTGCTTGGAAAATCGCTCCAGCGCTTGCTTTTGGTAACAGTGTTATCTGGAAGCCAGCAAACCTAACACCAGCAAGTGCCGTTGCGCTTACTGAGATCATCCACCGCCAAGGTATCCCAGCAGGTACGTTCAACCTTGTTCTTGGTAGCGGTTCAACGGTTGGTGATGCGCTGATCAACTCTAAAGAAGTGAACGGTGTCAGCTTTACTGGTTCTGTTGATACAGGTCGTAAAGTAGCAGCAGCTACCGCGCCAAATTTCGTTCGTTGCCAATTGGAAATGGGCAGTAAGAACGCGCTGGTTATTGCTGATGATGCAGACATTCAAACCGCAGTTGAAGCGACCATTGCAGGTTCTTTCTCTGGTGCAGGTCAAAAATGTACAGCGTCTTCTCGTCTCGTGGTTATGGATAGCGTTCACGACCAGTACGTTGAAGCACTGATTAAACGTATGAGTGAGCTGAAAGTGGGTCACGCATTAGAAGAGGGCGTGTTCATGGGCCCTGTTGTTGATGGCAACCAGCTTGAAGCGAACCTAGGTTGGGTTGAGAAAGCGCGTCAAAGCGGTGGTGAGCTGGCATTTGGTGGTGAACGCTTGAGCATGCAACACGAAGGTTTCTACATGGCTCCAACGCTGTTCTTGAACACTAAGAACGATTGGGAAGTGAACCAAGAAGAAGTATTTTCACCGATGGCAAGCGTGATTCGAGTGGCAGACTTAGATGAAGCGATTGCAACAACCAACGACACTCGCTTTGGCCTAACAGGCGGCATCATCACTCAAAGCCTACGTACTAGCGCATTGTTCAAACAACAGGCGCAAACAGGCTGTGTGATGGTCAACCTACCAACCGCAGGTACGGACTACCACGTACCGTTTGGCGGCCGCAAAGAGTCTAGCTTCGGTCCTCGTGAGCAAGGTCAATATGCGAAAGAGTTCTACACAGTAGTGAAGACGGCTTACCAGCGTCCTTACTAATCTGCTCTCTATATAAGAATTGGATAGCTGAAGACATTAAGTCCCTCGCTATCCAGCTATCGAATTGGCCTGATTCTCAGAGTCAGGTCAACATTCAAACTTAATCAGAAATAACAGTAGATAAGTGATTTAACCCATTTTTGAAAATATGTTACTTGAGCGTGTTTTCAAAACCGAGCTAGAACACTGAGCTTTCAATAGGAGTGGTTATGTACCAGCAACGGATTGTTATAGATGGATTGCAATACTGCAATTGGAACAGAGAATATTTCCAAACACTAAAGGCGAGCGGCATTACAGCAGTTCACGCTACCGCGGTTTACCACGAGACGGCTCGTGAAACCTTATCTCGCTTTGCAGAGTGGAACTTAAGATTCGAGCAGAATGCAGACCTTATCATGCCGATTCACTCAATGGCTGATGTTGAGACTGCAAAAGCGACCGGCAAAGTCGGTATTTTCCTAGGCGCTCAGAACTGTTCTCCAATCGATGATGAGATTGGTCTTATCGAAGTGATGCGTAAGCAAGGTCTTTTGATCATGCAGCTGACTTACAACAACCAGAGCTTATTTGCGACAGGTTGTTACGAGAAGAACGACACCGGTATTACTCGCTTTGGTAAACAAGCCATCGAAGAGATGAACCGAGTGGGCATGATCATCGATATGTCTCACAGTGCGGAACGCTCAACACTTGAAGCAATTGATTTGTCTTCTCGTCCTATTTGTATCAGCCACGCGAACCCAACATTTGCTCATGATGCACTGCGTAACAAATCAAACGATGTGATTAAAGCACTCACCGCACGTGGTGGCTTAATCGGATTCAGTTTATACCCATTCCACCTACCTAATGGTAGCCAATGTACCTTGGAAGACTTCTGCCAGATGGTTGCGACTACTGCTGACATGGTGGGCGTAGAACATCTGGGTATTGGCAGTGACCTGTGTTTAAACCAACCTCAAGCCGTTCTTGAATGGATGAGAAATGGTCGTTGGTCTAAAGCGATGGACTACGGTGAAGGCTCTGCAAGTAATTCAGGTTGGCCTGACGCTCTGCCTTGGTTCTGCGGTAGCTCAGGTATGGAAAACATATATAACGGATTGATGCGTCACGGCTTTAGCGAGTCAGAAGCTGGGCAAGTCTTAGGAGAAAACTGGTTTAACTTTTTGAAAGATGGCTTAGAGCCTCAAAGCGAAAGTTAAGCTGCGCTTCTTACTGATAAGAATCTAACGAGCAGTCTGCTAAACACGTTCAGTTAGTGAGAACTGCTTCAATCAAATTCACTATTTAAAAGGAACAACGGTCTATTTCGCAACGCGGTAACCCAAACATGGATTAGCCTGCCCAACACAAAAAATAATAGGGCAGGTGTTAAATACACCCTTGTAGTCATCATTTTTATGACAGCTGCAAAGAAACCTCTGGAGTCAGAGTATGTCTGATTTAACCAATAGCGTGAAATCTCCAAGCTTAAATGCGGGTCAAGCACACACAACAAGTAATGTAAAAAGCAACACAAACCAGTCTGAATCTACGTCAGACAAACTAGGGTTATCCAACCCGGCACTTTGGTACAGCGGCGGCTTTATCGCTCTGTTCGTGACACTTGCTTTATTTGACGGCGAGCTACTATCAAGCCTAGTAAACACGGGCTTTGCGTGGTCGGTAAAAGTATTCGGTCCTTACTGGCAAATGCTTCTTCTTCTGACCTTTCTTATTGGTCTTGGCCTAGCGGCAGGGCGAACAGGTAAGGTTATCCTTGGCGGCATCGCGAAACCTGAAATGGACGGCTTCCGTTGGATGGCGATCATCTTCTGTACGTTACTTGCAGGTGGCGGCGTATTTTGGGCTGCAGCAGAGCCGATTGCGCACTACGTTAGTCCACCACCATTGTACGGTGCACAAGAGAACGCACAGCAGGGTGCAGTGAACGCTTTATCACAATCTTTCATGCACTGGGGTTTCCTAGCATGGGCAATCGTAGGTAGCTTAACGTCTATTGTGGTGATGCACCTTCACTACGACAAAGGCTTACCGCTTAAACCTCGAATTCTGCTTTATCCAGTATTGGGCGAACGTGCACTGAAAGGTCACACCGGTGCTCTGATTGATGCATGTTGTATTGTCGCTGTAGCGGCGGGCACCATTGGTCCTATCGGCTTCTTGGGTTTGCAAGTGAGCTATGCACTGAACGCACTGTTTGAGATTCCAGATGGCTTCACAACGCAGCTTATCATCATCTTGTTCGCTATCGTTCTATACACAATGTCGGCACTCAGCGGTCTAAACCGCGGAATGCAAATGCTAAGCCGATACAACGTGATTCTGGCGATGGCATTGATGGTTTACATTCTGATCTTCGGCCCTACAAACTTTATCTTTAACGGCTACATTCAAGGTGTAGGCAGTATGATCGATAACTTCATCCCAATGGCGACATACCGTGGTGACGAGGGTTGGTTGAGCTGGTGGACCGTGTTCTTCTGGGGTTGGTTCTTAGGTTACGGCCCAATGATGGCAATCTTCATCGCACGTATCTCTCGCGGTCGTAGTATTCGCCAATTGGTTTCAACCATTAGCTTAGTTGCACCGTTTGTTACTTGTTTTTGGTTTACGATTGTTGGTGGCTCTGGCCTTGCGTTCGAAATCGCAGATCCAGGCAGCGTAAGTAAAGCGTTCGAAGGCTTTAACTTACCAGGTGCTCTGCTAGCGGTAACTCAGCAGCTTCCAATGCCGATGCTTATCTCTATCTTGTTCCTGATCTTAACCACGATTTTCATCGTAACGACTGGCGACTCAATGACTTACACCATCAGTGTTGTAATCAGTGGTGAGACAGAACCGAATGCAATCATCCGTACTTTCTGGGGCGTGATGATGGGCGTAACAGCGTTGATTCTGATTTCGCTAGGCTCTGGTGGTATTTCAGCGCTGCAATCGTTCATCGTAATTACAGCGGTTCCGGTGTCCTTAATCTTACTGCCATCGCTTTGGAATGCGCCTCAAATCGCAATCAAGATGGCGAAAGAGCAGGGCCTGTAGATGAGCAGAGTTTGTAGAAGAGCAGGTCTTTAAGAAACTGTAGAGATAACGCTCTCTAACAATGAAAGAGAAACAAGGTATCAGCCTTTGAAATTAGGCTGATACCAGATTCCGAAAGGAAGAGAAAACCCGTACTGGTGAAGATACATCGGGCGGAAAACTATTTAGGTCAAGAGATCTAGTCAGGACAAATAATAAGGGGTGAGTTCGCTTACTCCAATAACGTGAAAGCTAACCAACATACTGTCGCTATAAATGCTTCAAAAGACAGCAACGATCGGTTCTGAATGGCTAGCAAAACCCTTATAACTACAAAGGTGGTGAGCAAAATGGATGCACATCGTTCTACCTACACTGAATCAGCACTACGTGACGCAACGGTCGTCATGGCACCGGAAAGGCTAGGTGCTATGCACCAAACGCGTATCAGCTTCGTAAGAACTTTGATTCGCAAAATGGCGCAACAGCAATGGAAAGTGACTAAGCATGAGTGGCAATTAGACCCTCAAGGATTTGGTCATGTTATCTATAAGCTACAGACGCCAAACCATGTTTATCATTTGGTTGTGTTCTGCGATGAGATTGCAGACGACGAGCGAAATGACCGTGTAATTGCTGAAAAGTGGGACGTAACATTTGCTTTGGTTCTTGGCGATGTGGATGTCGCTCTACTTGAGAGACTTCGTGCGAACGTACCGCTACAAGAAGCAGGCCGTAACCCTAACAATGTGCTTGTTTTAGCGCGTGCCAACAAAAGTGTGCGTGTGTTTGAACATATAGTGAGCCACTTGGCTAAAGGGGTTCAGCCAACGCCAAAAGAGTTAGCGGAAGTGGGCTACATCCTGAGAACCACTGCGGTTTATGGTAATGGTAAGTTCGGTATCGCTGACTTCAAAATTTTAGAGAATAATCCAGATTTCAATCAGTCGTTTAGCGCTCAAATGTGTGCTGTATACATGCTGCGTGAATTCAGCCTGGATTGGGTTCATTACCTAGCAGAGCAACAAGGTGGTGAACAAGCAATTACCTTGCATAGAGGCTTACAACGCTATCTAGGTGTGGGTAATGCTACTGGCTTAGGAATGGCGCCATATTTGATTAACCACCCAAGTATTGTTGATCAATGGATGACAACCCGTGAGCATGCTTTATCTGACGTGCTAGCTAATCAGACCGACAATAGTTTAGTTGAGCCATTGCGCTCACTAGTGAAAAAAGCAGTCTGTCACCTAGAGCAGGTGGTGACGATCAATGAAACCCAACAAGAGTTAAACAAAGCTGCCGTCACTGAGTTGAAAGCGGCAGAGCAAACGTTAGATACTACAGTCAACCGATGTGAAACATGGGGTGAATTTGTCGAGCAATCTAAGCATATGAGTATGGAAGCCCAAGAAATCCTTATTTCATGCTTGATGGAATTGTACCCAGAATTAGTGGATGCCCATCAGGAGCAGATGAATTGTAGCGAGACACTGTCACTTCCTAGCGGTAAGAAGATACAAGATCTGTTGGTGACCCTAGAAGAGAAGTACCGCTGGGCAATCACAACCGACTTTACTAAAGCAGAAAACAACTACTGGTTCTGGTATCGCTCGCAAGACAAAGAAGAGCCAAGGCTCGGTGTTCGAGGTGAAGAGCTAGGTGAAGAGCGTGAGCTACCGTTAGATATTGGTCGTCAAGCTTACCGCTTGTACCATGCTTTATTGCAGTTTACGCCAGAGCTCTCATTAGCTGAGTTCTTAGTAAAACAGCCACAGCATCGTGCTATAGCGCGCCGCGTTTGGACTCTTGGCAACAAAGCGATGGGCGACATTCCAATGAATGTGCTTCACAAAGAGTCGCTGCCGATGCATCTGTTGCGTTGCAAGCTAGCGATGTTTGGTGCCACTAAGTTTGATCCGCGCTCAGATCGTTGGGTTCGCGTTACCTTCTTCCAAGGAGCGCCGTTGCTTGACGAAATTCATCAGGACGAGTGGGTATTCCCACTGTTGCCGAGTGAAGCGGAGCTTGCTGGCTCACATAACGTTCCTACACATATCAATACTCAACATGGAGGTAAATCGCTATGATCGTTTCTCACAATGAATTGGTCGCGGCCGTCAACAAAGCCTTTTTAGGGATGCGCCGTACATGTGGTGAAGCCGATGTGATAGCGAACATGGTGGCTGATTTGCAAATGGTAGGCTTGGATGGTGTGCGTCATTTTAATAATGCGAGCAACTTTATCGGTCTAGAGGACGACTGCCCAGTTGATATTCAAGTGAGTAGCGATAACACGGTCGAAGTTGACCTACACAAGGCAAGCTTGGCGTGTCATCTTCCTGTCGTGATGGATTATGCGATTGAAAAAATGGTCGGTAACAAATCACTTAAAATTGAGCTAAACAACTGCCACAACCGTTGGTTAGCCTACAGTGAGCTTGTAAAACTGGCGGCGAAAGGTATCGCGTGTACTGCACGCTGGGACAATGGCTCAAACCCTAAGAGCACCTTGTATGTGCTTAACCGTGGCTGCGTTGCTCCAGAGCTGTTTTTATCAGATTTGCCTCTGACATCGGACGAACATATCCATAATATGACCATCGAACTTTCCGTCCAGGATTTCGATATCGAACGCTTGTCAGATGGCTACCAAACACATGTCACGTCTGAGTCGTTATTTAAGACACAAGAAGAGGCGTGGCGTGATGGCATTGAGGTCAACGACGCAGAGTGGGCGACACTAAAAGAAACGGCCACCGCGATTCTGGTTGAAAATAGCCAGCGTTCAATTCAAGGGGCAGGAGACCTAGTCGCCTCATAGCTGATTGAACGTAGCGCAAGATAAACATCAGATAACACCAAAAGAGCTTAACGTATCCTCACCTCGTTAAGCTCTTTTTATTTTCCTGTTTCTTTTTCTCATCCCTTGATAAAGCCTCAAAAAAGGGCTGTTTTGACACAGGTTGTTACGATACGAACACTCCTTGAGCAGTCAAATGACGCACCTTCACATTCATGCTAAACAAACGGTTTCATTTACGAGCTACTATGCGTATCTTGCTACCTATGTGTGCCATAAGGCGCCACTTTTCTTCGTAACGATGACATTAGAACCAGATAAAAAGGAATGAAGCGTGCAAGCTAAGTTTATAGATGGAACCACCCTGTATCGTCAGCACTATTTTGAACTACCGCTCGATTACCAAGCGAAAGATGGACAGCAGATTCAAGTTTTTGCTCGCGAAATTGTCGATTTAGCAAAAGACAGCCAAGAGCTCCCGTGGCTTATCTACTTCCAGGGTGGCCCAGGCTTTCCTTCACCACGAGTGAGTGGGGAATCCGGTTGGATGAAACGTGCGTTACAAAACTACCGCGTCTTGCTTCTTGATCAGCGCGGCACAGGTAATAGCACGGTAATTAGCCATGAAACTTTGGCGCATCTGTCTCCAGAGCAACAAGCTGAATATCTAACGCACTTTAGAGCCGACAACATTGTTCGTGATGCCGAAGCGATTCGTGAGCAATTTGGTGTTAAGCAGTGGTCTACGATTGGCCAGAGCTTTGGTGGCTTTTGTACTCTAAGCTACTTATCGCTGTTCCCACAAAGCTTGCAACGCTGCTATGTGACAGGTGGTATCCCGTCTATTGAACGTGAAGCTGACGATGTCTACCGCGCGACCTATAAGCGTGTTGAAGATAAGAACAGAGCCTTCTTTGCTCAATTCCCACAAGCACAAGCCATGTGCCGTGAGATCTGTGATTATCTACTTAACAATGAAGTGACGCTACCCAACGGTCAGCTATTTACGGTTGAACAGTTCCAATTGATTGGTATTAACCTTGGTGCTGGCGAAGCAAACCTGCCTATGTACTTCACATTAGAGAGTGCGTTTGTTGAAGTGAACGGTAAAAAGCAGCTGAGCTACAGCTTCCTAAATCAAATGCAACAAGAGCAGGGTTACCTAACCAATCCAATCTATGCGATTTTGCATGAATCGATCTATTGCCAAGGCACAGCATCAAATTGGTCGGCTCATCGAGTTCGCGAGCAGTATCCACACTTTAACTATCAATCGGGTGGGGAATTCTGGTTTACTGGCGAGATGGTCTACCCATGGATGTTTGATCAACTAGAAACATTGAAGCCATTGCGTGAAGCAGCGAATATCTTAGCTGAGAAATCGGATTGGGGCACCTTGTACAATGCAGAGCAGCTTGGCAAGAATACCGTGCCAATGGCGTGTGCTGTTTATGCCGACGACATGTACGTTGAACTGGATTACAGCCGTGAAACACTGGCGAACATTCCAAATTCAAAAGCGTGGATCACTAATGAGTATGAGCACAACGGTTTACGAGCAGACGGCGAAAGAATCGTAGATAAGCTGATGACCATGGTAGAAGCGTTAGAGAATTTGCCAAAGTAATCAAGCTATCACTGTTCGAAATAAGAGACTTTAAAAATTTGAAACGTTAGAAAAAAGAAAACGCTGCATCCGTGCAGCGTTTTTGTTAGGTCATCGAACTATTCGATTTAAGGAACTAGGAGGGGTAGCTCAATAAGCCATTAAGGTTGGATGACGATATCTTGATGTTCTGTTGTAGTTAAGCAGGCGCGATTTTGTTCAATAAGTTGAGCCGCGTAAGATGGGGTCACAGCTTGAATCTCGCCTTTCGAGCGAATGGTCAGTGCTTCCCAAGCTTGATCACGATATTTGCCTGTCTGTGTGTATTCAATTAGTACTTTCATGATTCTTCCATCCGCTGTGTGGTTTACGTGCTACTAACATTAGCGCCATTATCGTCGTTACACACCTGTTAAAAATGGAACATAAGATTAACCAAATGAGAATGGTCGCAACTTGAAAATTTCGACAAATTGCACTTGTCTGCGCTCGAGCTTATTACTCTAAATTGCTGTTCATCCGGATAGAGTGTTGAGAATGGGCAGCAGTGGTAAGTTGTACCTGCTGGAAATTGAAGCATAAAAAAACGCTGCACAAGGCAGCGTTTTTTCAAAATTCATTTGGACGACAGATTAGTTGTTTTCTAAGCCCACAATCTTGCGTGCAGACATTACTGCACTGTCTAAATCGGTCAATCTACCAGCACTTGCTGGACCAAGAACGGATGAATACAAAGCCAACTGCTTCTCAAATGATAGATCTAGATGGTTATATAGATTTTGACGGATTTGAGCGTGTTGCTGTGGTTTCGCGCTCGATAGACCTTCCAACGTATCGTAGATGAGTGTAGTTGTATCCATATCAGTCCTTAGTAACTCATTATAAAATTTTGCGTATTATGCACTTGGTATCATTTTTGTTCTGCGAGATTGATCGCATTATGTGCAAGTCTGCTTAATTGTGTAATCAGTTAGTTATAATTGTGTTGTAGTGACAAAGGGCGTCTAAAGCGCAAAAGAAAAGGAGACACTAAGGTCTCCTTTGTTCTAGCTTCAATAAACTGAATTAATGCTACCGAATGTTGATGGTGTTATCTCTTCGGTCATACATGTCCGGTGTAGTATGTAAGCCGCCAGCGTAACCCGCTGCTTCCAGAGTTTCCCTCACTTCTCGAACATGCTCTGCGGTGACTGGTTCGTCTCTATCACCTAAATGCAATCGGACGAAAGTGATCAGCTCTGCTAGCCTTTGATCCGATAAGACATCTTCAAAGCTCGCCATTGGCATGAAGTTTCTGTCTTTGTCGAGATACGTAGGTTGTAAGCCCCTTACCGTTACCGCAATGGTGTTGAATGGATCGCTGTGCATGATGATGCCATTGTTCAGCAGGGTAGGAGCGATAGGATCTCGCCCTTTACCATCGTCACCATGACACGCACCACAGGTTTGGCGATAAGTCGTGTAGATCTCTGCGGCGTATGACTCTTCATCAAAGCCTTTCGGCTCTAACGGCACCGCGTCACTACTTATGGTGTTGTTGGTATCACCACTAAGTAAGTAGTACGACATTGATTCAATATCTTCGCGCGTCATCAAACTTAGGCTGTTTTTCACTACGTCAGCCATACCAGCGAAAGCTGTGCCTTTGTCTGAGTGACCTGTGTGTAGGAAGTCGGTGAGTGTTTTCTCATCCCAGCCATCGATGTATAGCTCGTTTGCGGTGATGTCAGGTGCATTCCAACCATCGATTAAGTTACCTTGGAAAATTCGCTCCGGTATCAATGCTTGGGCAATATTACGAGGCGTGTGACACTCAGAGCAGTGACCAAGCCCTGCAACCCAGTATTTACCTTGTTGCCACTTCTCGACATCATCAACCTTATCTTTGAGCTCCTCTGGTACTTGATAGTCGACCGGTTCGGTATCCATGAATACGATATTCCAGCCAAGTAGACCTAGGCGAATGTTCGACGGGAACATCATGCTGTTGTCGTCATTGCGTCTTGGTACAGCAGTAATGGATTGCATGTACTCCCACAAATCGACCATGTCTTGATCGGTCAGATATTGATACGAGGTGTAGGGCATAGCAGGATACAAGTAGCCATTCTTACCTTTACCCGCAACCAGTGCGGCTCTGAAATCCTCGAAATTATAGGTTCCGATGCCTTCCGTGTTATGAGGCGTTATGTTGGTTGAGTAAACAGTACCGAAAGGAGTGACAAACGGCAGACCACCAGCGAAGGGTTCGCCTCCCTCTGCACTATGACAAGCGACACAGTCACCGGCATAAGCAAGATATTCTCCTCGCTCAACAGATTGAGCATCCAAGTTTGCAATTCTCTGCTGTTCAGCTTCTCCTGCATGTCGGATATAGGTGCCTAGAGCGAGTATCTCGTTTTCGGTTAGTTGGTTATCAAACGCTGGCATCAGGTTGTTCAAGCCATAGTTGATCGTATGTTGAATCTCTTCAATGCTGCCTCCGTGGAGCCATATGTCGTCGGACAGGTCTGGTACACCTATTTGAGGGTTGGCAACGGATCCGTCGGCATGGCAAGAAGAGCAGTATTTAGTGAACAAGGTTTTGCCGAGTTCGACTTTGACTTCAGGTACATCAGTGTGGCGTTGATTCAATGACGCTAGGTAGTAGGAGACCTTTGCCACTTCATCTGGGCGCATGATTTCACTCCAACCCGGCATGGCACCGTTTCGCCCTTTGGCAATAGAATGAATAATGGCTTCATCACTGCCACCATACAACCACTCTTGGTCGATCAAGTTAGGGAAGTGTTTTTGCCCTTGAGCGTTATCTCTGTGACAAGCGGCACAATGGGTTTGGAATAAGATCTGACCGCTGTTTACGATCTCAGGTACCTCTGCTAACCCAGACAAAGTGGTTTCACTTGTTCGTGCAAACTGCTCATCGAGGGTCGTGGTAGGCGAACTGAGTTTATCGTCACTTTGTTGCCAATCGACTAAGCCTTCCCATTCACCAATACCGGGATATAACACTAGGTAGCCTGCGGAGAGCGAGAAAGCGATGGCATAACTGACAAACAGTAATTTAGGTGGCGGTGCGTCTTTCTCTTCAATGCCGTCAAAGGTGCCAACAGTGTGGTCTTCGTCAGCCTTGTGGTTACTGCGCCAGTATTTAACCACAACGGATACCATTAGAACAAAGAATATTATGGTTAAAAGTGCCGCCCATAAGTTCCAAAATGTGCTCATTGTGATACCTCCTGTGACGTATCTTTACCTAGGCTTTGCAAGTATCGAATTAAGGCTTCGCCTTTGGTTTTACCTCTAACCTGTAGTCTTGCATCACCAATTTCTTGGTCGGTATACGGAACACCTAGCGTACGCAATACCTCCATTTTCGCACTGATATCATCCCCAGTGAGTGTTTGCTCAAACAGCCAAGGGTAAGAGGGCATGATAGAAGTAGGCACGACTTGTCGAGGGTTGATCAGATGTATCACATGCCATTGGTCAGAGTACTTTCTTGCTAAATTGGTTAGGTCGGGACCAGTACGTTTAGAACCCCACAAGTTAGGAAACTCGTAGATATCGTCTGCTTCTTGGTTTGGGCGTCCGTTACGTTTGATTTCTGGATCAAGAGGGCGCACCATCTGCGTGTGACAGACGTGGCAGCCTTCACTGATGTAGATATCTCGACCAGCTAGCTCGATAGCGGTTAACGGCACAGCGAGGCTGTTTTTAGCGATATCATCACCTCGAACGATGTTTGGGACCACCCAAACTACTAGTGAGAACGAGGCGACAACTACCGTGGTCAAAATTAGAATAACCAACGAGTGGGTAAAGTCTTTACTCATGATTTATGCCTCCCCATTTGCTGTACGTTTAACATCAAGCTTTGCTGGCATACGCACCGTTTTGTAAAGGTTCAGTGCCATTAAGAACAAGCCAAGTACGAATAGAGCACCACCAAAGAAGCGTAGGAATAGCCAAGGTGTTTTGAAGTCCATCGCTTGCACAAAACTGTATACGAGCTCGCCGTTGTCGTTTTGAGTGAGCCACATGTAGCCTTCACCAATACCCGCTACCCACAATGCTATGGCGTAAATAGCCACACCTGCGTGCGCTAGCCAGAAGTGCCACTTGAGCATCCTTGGTGACCAAAGTTCGGTTTTGCCCCATAAACGTGGGATGAAGTAATAGAATACGGCGATACCCGACATTGCTACCCATCCGAGAGCGCCAGAGTGGACATGACCGATAATCCATTCGGTGTTGTGTGCAACCATGTTGAACCAACGAATAGCGAGTAGTGGGCCTTCGAATGTCGCTAAGCAGTAGTAGAGAATTGCCGAAAAGAAGAATAGGAGAATGTAGTCGGACTTAAGTTTCTCTTTGTTTTGTAGCAGAGTCATCGCGCTGTTAAACGCACCCGCCCACGATGGTAACCAGAGGATCAGTGACATCACGATACCAATGTTTTGTACCCACACCGGAACGGAAGAGTAGACGAGGTGGTGAGTACCCGCCCAAGTGTAGAAGCCAACTAAGCCCCAGAAGTGAATCACGGACAATCGGTACGAATAGATAGGGCGGTCTGCCGCTTTGGGTATGAAGTAGTAGTTCATACCGATGACGCCAGCCGTCAGCAAGAACCCTACGGCGTTATGTCCCCACCACCATTGTACAATGGCGTCTTGTGCTCCTGCGAAGACTGAATAGGACTTCATTGCCGAAACGGGCATTGCGAGATTGTTAACGATGAAGATCATCGCAATCACGATAATGAATGCTGCAAAGAACCAGTTTGCCACGAAGATGTGGTCGACTTTTCGTTTGGCTATCGTGCCAAAGAACAACACAGCATAAAGCACCCAAACGAGTACGATAAGTAAATCAATTGGCCACTCTAGTTCTGCGTACTCTTTTGAAGTGGTGTAACCCGCAGGTAGAGAGATGAGCGCCAGTAGCAACACAAGTTGCCAGCCCCAGAACACCATCCATGACAAGCTCTTGTTGAAGAGCTCACAATGCCCGGTTCGCTGAGCAATGTACAACGATGTCCCCATCAGGATATTGACGACAAACCCGTATATCACGCCAGAGGTGTGTAAGGGACGGAGCCTACCGAATTGAAAGTACTCTGAGTCGAAGTTTAAGATGGGCCAATACAGCTGTGCGGCGAGAATCACACCGATGATCATGCCTAAGATAGCCCAGATTAAGGAGGCGATAATAAAGTACTTCACCACCTTAATGCTGTACTGCGTTGTCACTTGTTCCATAACAAGGCTCCTTGCCTAGGATTTTTAATTGCTGATTGCGCTAGAGTCGCTCACCGAATTTGATTCGTTACCGAGGTTCGAATAGAAATAAGAAATATCGCGGATGTCTTGGTCCGAGAGCGTATCGGCTTGTTGCTGCATAAGGACTGCCAGTCCACTGGTTCTTTCTCTTGTTTGATAATCTTTTAACGATGAGATCAGGTAGCCCATTTTTTGCCCACGAAGGTTTGGGTAAGGGTCTTGTGTTGAAATACCGTCATCACCATGGCAAGTCATGCACACCTTGGCTTTTTGTTTGCCTAATTCGAATTGTTCTTGGTTGATTTCAGCTGAAACAGGAAACATGACCAGCGTCAGTAAGAGGGGAGACAGTGCCGTCATGGGGTTAAACTTTCGCTTATTTAAACTCATTATCGATTCCCTTGATTATGAATTGAGTAAGTGTCTTAAGAGAGCTAAACAATATAGGCTGGTGATATTTATAACGGCTCACAGCAGTTAATCGGGCTCTTAAAATGACTTACGTTCGATTAAAGGTTATGCAGTGTCACGGAATATCGCTACTAAATGACCCATCTTTCTTGTCAATTTTATCAGTCACTACGTATTCACGCGGGGAATTAGATTACTGAGGGAGTAAAAGAACTCGCTTTATTTAAAAGACTATGCTGATCGTCGCAATACGGTTTGAGCGGGTATGAGTGAATGTTTTAGGCAAATTAAGCCATGGTTAGGCGAGTCATACGCACAATTTGAACTAGAATTAATTTAGTGACCTTTTTAAATGGAGTTTAAAATGAGAACTACTCTTCTTGTCTTCCTTTCCTTGTGCTCATTTCCCATTTTTGCAGCAGCAAATTTGACGGTATTCGACCATTTAGGGCAAAAACATGAGCTAAGCCGAGAGCAGCTCCTTATGCTTCCTCAGAGTGAAATCTCCACTACTCTCCCATGGAGTGAAGGTAAGTCTGTTTATAGTGGAGTCACGTTGCAGGCTGTCCTTGAAACCATGGATTTATCGGTCTCGCCTATTGTTACCTTTATTGCGCTAAACGATTACAAGGTCTCGATTCCAAAGGAAGATTTTTATGACCATCAGCCGATAATTGCTATAAAGCAGGACGGGGAGTTTATGTCGGTAAGAGACAAGGGACCGTATTGGTTAATCTATCCATTGTCTTCTAGTCCAGAGCTGGATAACACTGATATACACTCAAAAATGATTTGGCAGATACGGGATATCCACTTGTAGGGTCTACTATGAAGAAAACGTTATCACTGACTGCCATTAAAGTGGTTATTTTGCTTTCAGCTGCGGTTTTGCTTACCGTGAATATCTACAGTGTTACAAGAATCAACGATATCAATAAGAGCTTTTCTAGTCGCCAGAATGAAGCTACTTGGTTTGTTTTTCAGTTGGTGAAGGAATATGCCAACTTTTTGATGGTTAGTCGTTCAGACAAGCTCGATTACGATAAGTTGTGGCTGGCTTATGATATTACCTGGAGTCGTTTTGATATTCTGATTAACAGTACTGAATCGTCAAATTTTATTAAATCAGCGAACTTCAAACCCTATTTTTCGGCAGAATTTGAAAAGTTTAAGTCGCTAGAGTCGTCCATTAAGTTGGTTCGTCAGGGCGATCTTCCCCAAGAGTCCTTACAAAAGAAAATCGATATTTATTACACCAGCTTGGTTGAATTTATCAATGAGAAATTTCGCCTCCAAAACCCAGTTATTGAAGAAAATACCTCTATTGTTGATAAATTTGTTGTCGTTAATCGAGTGAGCAGTGCTTTTCTGGTTCTGGTTTTAGCTGCCATCGCTGTTGTCTTTTATCTGGATTTCTCAATTAAGAAGAAGCTCCATTCGACAGACTTTATTACCGGCTTTCGTAATAGAGTCTCTCTCATGCAGTTTATTAAAAATAGTTACCCTGAAGATAATACGTTCGACCTCTATTTTGTACGAATTAGAAATCTGAGTGAGATTAATCAAAAATATGGGCTTGAATATGGTGACTTGGTTGTGAGCTCTGCGGCAAAGTCTCTGACAGAAAAGGTTCCTGAAAGCACAATCTCGTTTCGTAGCAGTGGAAGTCAGTTTCTATTTTTTATCCCTCAAGACCTGTACACGAGTGATGAGATACAGGAGAAATTCAACAGCGTACTCAAGGACTATATTTCTGCGGGGAATTTGGAGCTTATGATTGACGCAGTAGTCAGACACAAAAAGAACATCAGCTCTAAGGATATGATGGAGCTATTAACGACCATCCAACGCTAGCCTTCCGACTTTTTTGTATCAAAGAATCAACTTTCTCAACTCTTAGCGTCAACCTTTCATATTCTCACTCTCATAGACGGGGCGGAAACCTTGTGTGGTCATCATAATTAGCTCGAGCGAGCCGTGGCAGGCTTACGCCTATTAGCACTGAATATTCAGTTCACTTTTACTATTTGGGTGAAATGTAAATGGAAGCGGGTGATTAGAGCACGCTTGTTTACATTGAGGCGCTGAAACTTATCGCGTGAACCTTATTTGTGGTGGGCTATGGCAGTACTATCGTTCGACGTAGAGTCTTGAAGAGATTTGGGGCTTAAAATCGCTTGAGGGTTATGGTTACGAACGAACTCGATAAATTCTAAGTACGTTAATGGCTGACTAAAATAGTAGCCTTGTATCAAGTCACAGTGCGCCTTTCTTAGGTAATGATACTGTTCTATGGATTCAACGCCTTCCCCTACAACGAGCGTGTCACAAGAGTGCCCCAGGTTAATCATCGACTCGACCAGTTTACGGGCGGCTTTGTCGTCTACCATATGATCGATAAAGCTTTTGTCGATTTTTAACTCATCTACAGGGTAGTGGAGAAGTTGGTTAAACGCTGTGTAGCCAGTGCCAAAATCGTCTAGAGACACTTTTAATCCTAAGCTTCTGATGCTCTCAATAGTCTGCACAGTGAGCTTGGTGCTTTTCACGTAGCTCGTCTCGGTAATTTCAATAATGATATTGGCGGGTGGTACTTGATAACGTTCGAGTACTTTACGGATATTATCAGCAAAGTTGCGATTGTAGAGCTCCATCGCAGAGATATTGATAGATAGGGTGCCTTTGTATCCGTGAATTTCTGAAAGTTCTTTGTAATTTTTGATAGCGGTAGTGATCACCCACATGTCTAGCCTTGATATTAGATTACTCTTTTCCGCGACCGGAACGAATTCTTCAGGGCCAGCATTGATGTCAAATAAAGCTGGGCAGCGAAGCAGACATTCGGCGCCTTCAATTTGAAGTGTCTTGGCATTGAAAATTGGCATAAAGCGAATTTCGAAGTTGTCACTTTCACAGCACTCTAATAGTCGTTTCTCGACAACGTCGTGGCGTTCTAGGGTGTGCAGTAACTCTTCACCGTAAACGATGCGGCTTTCACCATCACTGTGTGCTTTGGCATTCGCTAACATTTCATCGACGCACCGGTGCCAAATCTCTTCGAATTTTGGTGTATCCATGGGTAACACACCGGTTGCGAGTGATAACCTGAAACCATAATAATCAAGGAAGGTCGTACTGGTGAGTGTGTTGTTGATATTTTCTATTTCTTCGTTTATCGACTGGTTTTGCCCCATTTCTAATATTGCAATGAACTGATTACCCCCGAGTCTCGCTAAGGAGTAATCATTGCAATTAAAGCCGAAGGATGATTGTTGGTTCTGTAAGGTTTCTCTCAATGCTTTTGCTAAGCTTATCAGAACTTTATCACCAACCTTAGCTCCGTATAGGTCATTGATTTTACGAAAATCGATGATATCCCAGCAAACAATAAAACACCTCGGGTTTAATGCGCTTTTAAGGCGAACATCGAGATGACGAATAAAAGAACGTCGATTAGCTAGCTTAGTGAGTTGGTCGAACTCGGCCTCAAATTTTAACTCGGTGAGAGAGTCAATATACGCATTCTTTAACCCATCAATCTCACCTTGTCCTGAAGAGCGTTTGAAGTATCTGAGTTTCAGCCCACCGATGGATATTTCATGCAATAGATCTTTAAGTGGGCGAACCAATTGGAAGCGTACGACCGAATGTACGATGAGCATGATAAAAAACAGGGTTCCTACCGAACCTAAAAAGGTTTGCTGGGCAAGTATGGTTTTAGCATGGTTGAACTTTTGCTCTCGAATGTCGACTTGTGCGAGGAAATGCCGGCTGGTCATTTGTACATTGATGCTGTCTTTAGTCTGTTCGATTGAGTTGATAACAAACTGAGTATTTTCAGTGTTTTCTCTATCGGACGACGGCTCAATCGATAGTTGCATGTTGTCGTCATCATTGTACTCAAGAAGCAAGCTTGATAATTGTTTTAGTGGGCCATCTGCAATCAGGATGTATCGGTTTGAACTGCTATTAGCTCGTTTATCTTGAGGGAGTAAATAAGGGTCTATGGCCGCAATGTAAGCGTACCTTAGCCCACCATTTACCGAGATGTATGAGAAACCTTTTTGAGACAATTCAGAGTGGTTCACTAAAGAAGTGTAGATATCGAAGACGCGCTCATAAATATGATCGGGGATTTTCAGTTCTTCGAACGGGTCTACTCGAAGTGTGGACAGCGTCAGGTTGAATTTAGGGTCAATGATGTAAATATGTCGCTGACCAAATTGATTAACCTGGCTCTGGTTTAGAGTTCGGAGCACTCTTTTTTCTAAGAGTGACAGCGTTGTGTAATCCGTGGGGTTCTGAATGTAACGTAAGAATTGGAGTGATGAACCGATATCTTTTACCAATAACGATAACCCTAGTTGCTCATATTCTGCCGCAACGAGGGCGGTATTTACGTCAGACTGTACTTCATCTAAGTACATGTGCTTGGTATGGCTAGAAGCGAAATTGTAGATAATCACTCCCGCCACCGTAAATACTAATAACAGTGCAGGGGTAAGGACTAAATACAGCTTCTTTAATAGTGGCATCTATTATCTCAAACTATCAACGATCCGATTACGGATCTGAAGGCTGTTGGGCTCAAGTGTTCGGTACAAGTAACTGCGTTCTAGTGTTTCTTGGCTAGGGAATAACTCGGGGTCATTCTGATACTCTTGAGTGGTTAGGGCTTTTGCTTTCGAGTTTGGTGTAGCGAACCAAGAGTCCATCGCATTTTTAGCGGCAATGTCGGGTTGTGATAAGAAGGAGAGTATCGTTGAAGCTTCCTTGGATAACTCTCCGTTGTTGATCGCTGCAATGCACTCTAACCACAAGGTCGTGCCTTCTTGAGGAACCATGTACACCCATGATGGATCTGGGTCGGTATCATTGAGTACATGGCTGTCACCAGAATAACCGTAAGCCAAATCGATGTTAGCGAGCCTCGCTGGCTGGTGGATATAATCAACGATATATTCACTGCTCTCAAGGTGGACTTTTTGGTCCTGTAATGTCTGATAAGCGATTCGAAGCTCTTGTTCATTGTTCGTGAAAGGGTCAAAGTTATTGAGTAAAAGTGCTGTACTCACTAAATCAGTGGGTTCGTAATACATGCTTATTCGACCGCTATTTTTTGATTCTGGGTCAAGAATAGCTTTCCATGAGGCAGGAGGTTCGACTCTGCTGCTTCGGTATAAAATCCCAGACGTTCCCCAAGCGTAAGGGATGCCGTAATCCCCACATCCGTCGACCCACCTAGGGGCAAAATTACCCGAAAGTGAACTTTGTAACTCTTCGAGATTATGAAACAAGCTTTGTTTGGCTAGTGCTTTCAGCTTCATACTTTCAATGACAACCAATTCAAATGCACCACGTCGTTCGCTTAGTAGCACTTCATCTCGGATCGATTCCTCAGAAAAATATTGCTGCTTTAAAGAAATCCCATAAGTGTCGTTTAGTTGTTGAATCACATCGTCAGACAGAAATTCATCCCAGTTGTAGAGATAAATTTCGTTCTTCTGAGCAAATACCAATCCACTCAAAAGGGCGGTTGAGGCGAGAACTGAAACATGAATCGATTTCACAGAAGGATTCCTTTCCTACTTTGCTTAACTAAATCCTAGCTCAATATCTGCGACATGGTTCAAGTTTAAGTGACTAATTTAACTTCAACCTAATGCATTTAGTGTAGGCGACTAACGGTTGTGTTCAATGGTCACCCTTAAACGTGTGTAGTGAGGCTTTTAACATTAAAGTATTTTTTAACTCCATGAATGCTAATTGTGGGTTAAGTTTCTATTGAGTTGGCCATACAGGAAACGTAGCTAAGAGCTGAATATAATTCTTTTTTATCAGCACCTTATTGTTTTTTCCATTGAACTGAAAAGTTATTGATTAATAACTTGTAGCACAAGAGCTTTGTGCTTATTGTGGGCACTGTTTGAAACGTAAACTACGAATTGGAGCTCTTGTGGATCTCGAAATATATCAAGTGGATTCGTTCACTACCCAAGCTTTCAAAGGCAACCCTGCAGGTGTCTGCATCTCTCAAGAGTTACTAGATGAGTCGCTGATGTTGTCTATTGCAGAAGAGATGGCGGTGCCTGAGACGGCTTTCCTTGCACTGGATACCATGACACTAAAGTGGTTCACGCCAGAAGTGGAAGTTAAGTTGTGTGGCCACGGCACTCTGGCTACTGTACATGTGATGAAAGAGCAGGGGTTAGCCAAGGTTGGCGACAAAGTTGTTTTTAATACTTTGTCTGGGGAGTTAACTGCCATAGTCTGTGAATCAACTATCGAGCTAGATTTCCCAGGTACTCAACTGTTGAGTGTAGAGCCTGAATTAGCTCTCTTAGAGCATTTAGGCATAGCGCAAGACCAAGTAGTATCATTCATGGAATTTGATACTAAGCAGTTTATCGAGGTAGCTAATGAGCAAGTGCTCTTGGAACTGTCACCGAATTTTGATGCTTTAAAAACAATGGCAGGCAGAGGTGTGCTAGTGACGAGTCAATCATCAAGCGCAGATCTCGATTTTGTTTCTCGTTATTTTGCCCCTTGGGTCGGGAACAATGAGGATCCTGTTACTGGCTCGGCACATTGCGCTTTAACGCAATATTGGGCTGATAAACTCAACAAATCGTGTTTTCGTGCATACCAAGCTTCTCGCCGCGGGGGCTATGTATCGACTGAGCTATTGGCGAATGGTCGAATAAAGTTAGTGGGTTCAGCCAAAACAGTGATTAGTGGTCTACTAAAAATTTAATGGACTTGTTGTTAGGAGAGGTGGGGTCTAGGTCGTGATGTGAATTGCGGTTTCATGTCGAGAGGTTGAATTGAACCCGTCCGAATATTGTAAAAGGAATCACAGTGTCAGCTTTTTATTTGTCTCAAGTTTTAGTCGCCATTGCGATTTGCTTTGATCTTATGTCTTTCCAATTTAAGGAGAGGAAGAAGATCGTAACCTGCTTGTTCTTCGCAGGTGTACTGATTTCAAGTCATTTTATCCTGTTAGAACAGTGGACTGCGGCATGCTTGATGATTATTGCCACTATCCGTTATTTAACGAGTGTGTTTTCCACATCACCTAAATTCAAATATTTGTTTTGTTCACTGTCTGTGGTTGCGACAGCCTTTACTTTTTCAGGGTTAACGAGCGTATTGAGTTGTTGTGCATCAATGTTCCAAACATTCGCTGCTTTTAACAAGGATGACCGTAGACTTCGAGAGCTAATGATAATCGGCACCAGTTTTTGGCTTGTTCATAATTACTTAGTTGGCTCTCCAACAGCGGTTGTTATGGAAGCCTTATTTATTGGCAGTAACTTGCTTGGTTACTATCGTTTTTACTTCAGGAAGAATGTCGTGGCTTAGTGTGCTCACTGCGAATCATCGCCATGCTTCAGAGAAAATTAGGAGAGCCTATGTCAAATATCTACGCGGATATCCCTTCGTCTATACCTAATGAAATATTCAACGACTTAATAGCGAATGACAACATTCGAATAGAGAGGATCCTCTCACATGGACACAGTTCTCCTGAGGAAGGTTGGTACGATCAAGATGAGCATGAATGGGTCCTAGTGCTCGAGGGGCAAGGCGTAATTGAATTTGCTGACGGTCGCATTGTTACTTTGTTTAAAGGGGACAACTGATCCGCCCCAGCAGTTTTGGACACTGAGTTAAGTGAGTACAATCACTAACGAGGTGAACAATGACAACTAAGAAAACTAGAATTAAACATTCCCCTGAATTTAAAGCAGAAGCCCTGAAGTTAGCAGATAAAGTGGGAGTAGCTGCGACAGCAAGACAGCTTTCTTTACATGAATCTCAAATCTACGGGTGGCGAAAGAACTCGAAGAAAGACACCAGTACTAGTCAGCGAGAGCAAGAACTAG